>CAZJZW010000010.1:15325-24231 GCA_964550665.1 uncultured Candidatus Saccharibacteria bacterium | reverse complement strand
TGACCTTTCGCTTGCAAAGCGACTGCTCTACCAACTGAGCTATAGGCCCAAACAAGACAATTTTACCTACTTTTTACTTTTTTGCAACTTGAAAACTTTCTTGACTTTGCCTATGCACAATGATATTAGATAGTATAGAATCAAAACACTATGATCATCCACAACTTAGAACTTTGGAACAAGATTCTTTCCCAAGAGAATGGGCTCACACCCATAGAGTATTGGCCCTATAAAACTGGTGCAATAGGAGGATCGTCAATCATTGCAGAAGATAATTATCACAATAATAGCAAACTCACAGAAGTTGTGAGTCTTGTCAAGAAGATTCATCTGAAGGCCCGCGAGCAAGGTAACGTGCCAATAGATAATAAAATGGCAGTTATGTGCATGTTATCACTCGAAAATGGCGAAGAAATTGAAATACCAGTATATTTTGTGATATTCAACTCTACATACACCATCTGCACACAGATTCGTTCTGATTGGAAAGAGCCTGTGAAAATCTAGTCAAACAAATAAGAGTAGGCTTAAAAAAAAGCCCCGCAACATCGCAGGGCTTTTATTTTTATTACACGATTATTTTCTCCACTTATTTCCCACTTTAATTCTGTTTAACTCTTTGTCGATGGTAGCTTGAACTTTTGCGTCATCAACCTCCTCTTCATCTTTTATTTTTTCACGAAGATCCTCAGCACGTTTATATGCTTCTTCTGCTCTTTTTACATCAATAAGATGTGCCATTTCAGAACGTTCAGCCAAAATCACAACGTGACCACCTTTTTGAACTTCAAGTATTCCTGTCGACACAGCTAAAGCAAAAACATCCCCCTCCTTTCCTACTTTTATCTGACCAGTTTTTATAGTAGTGATGAGCGGAATGTGATCAGCCAGAATAGTTAGTTCTCCAGCCCCAGTCATAAGATTAACATAAGAAATATCCTGACTCTCATATATTACTGAGTCGGGGGTAATTATTTTAAGTTGTAATTTTTTATTAGACATTTTTAACCAATCTAAAACTATTTTTTAGAGGCTTCGTGTGCTTTTACAACATCTTCAATAGCACCTTTCATATAGAAGTGTTGTTCACTAATATGGTCATATTTTCCTTCCAAAATTTCTTTGAAAGATTTGATTGTGTTTTTAACTGGCACGTAAATTCCTGGAGCGCCAGTAAATTGTTCTGCTACGAAGAAAGGCTGTGAAAGGAATTTTTGAATCTTTCGAGCGCGAGAAACTGTAAGTTTGTCGTCATCCGATAGTTCGTCCATACCTAGAATCGCGATGATATCTTGCAAGTCTTTGTACTTTTGCAAAACTTTTTGAACACCTCGAGCCACATCGTAGTGTTCAGCACCGACGATGTTCGGGTCGAGGATTGTTGAAGTTGAGTCTAGTGGATCCACAGCAGGGTAAATACCAAGCTCAGAAAGTGGACGTGATAGAGAAACTGTCGAGTCTAAGTGAGTGAAAGTTGTCGCTGGCGCTGGATCTGTTAAGTCGTCAGCTGGCACATAAACGGCTTGGATAGATGTGATTGAACCTTTGTTTGTTGAAGTAATTCTTTCTTGAAGATTACCCATTTCTGTCGCCAGAGTTGGCTGGTATCCCACCGCAGATGGCATACGTCCCAAAAGTGCAGATACCTCAGAACCAGCTTGAGTAAATCGGAAAATGTTGTCGATGAAAAGCAAAAGGTCTCTTCCCTCTTCGTCTCGGAAATATTCCGCCATCGCAAGAGCTGATAACGCAACTCGGGCTCGAGCACCAGGTGGTTCATTCATTTGTCCGAACACTAGCGCTGTTTTATCAAGCACGCCAGAGTCTTCCATTTCTCGGTAGAGGTCGTTTCCTTCTCGAGTTCGTTCTCCCACACCGGCAAATATAGAGTAACCTCCGTGCTCAGATGCGATGTTGTGAATAAGTTCTTGGATAACAACAGTCTTACCCACGCCGGCTCCTCCAAATAGTCCAACCTTTCCTCCTTTTAGGAATGGGCAGATGAGGTCAACAACTTTAATACCAGTTTCTAGTATTTCTGTGTTTTGAGATTGATCTTTAAATTCTGGAGCAGCTCGGTGGATAGGATATCTTTTAGAATTTTTTGGAGCTTCTTTCTCGTCTATCGGTTCTCCGACAACGTCAAACATTCTTCCGAGGACTTCTGGCCCTACTGGTACAGAAATAGGTCCGCCAGAGTTCTTTACTTTCTGACCTCTTTGCAGACCGTCAGTTGAAGTCATAGAGATAGCACGAACTTCGTTTGCACCCAAGTGAGAAGAAACCTCAAGGACAACCTTTTGACCATCTGTCACAACTTCAAGCGCGTTGTAAATCTCAGGCAAACTTCCATCAGAAAAACGGACGTCTACGACTGGTCCCATGATTTGTGTTATTTGTCCTTCATTTGTTTTATTTTTTTCCATAACTTTTTAATAATTTTATAAACTAATTCATTGCTGCAGCGCCCCCGACTATTTCCGCAATCTCTTGCGTGATGGCACCTTGTCTTACTCTGTTGTAATAAAGTGTCAGATCTGAAACCATTGTATTTGCAGAATCTGTTGCGTTTTTCATGGCGAACATTCGAGAACTGTGTTCAGAAGCAAGTGACTCTAAAAATGTGTGAAAGATCGCTTGTTCTAGAAGTTGTCTTATAACAGTGTCTAAAACTTCTGCTTCGCTGGGTTCAAATGTGTACTGACTGAATTTATTTTTCTTTGTATTTTTTTCTGGTTTAGAATCATTAAAAAGGAGTAGGTCTTTGTAAATCTCTTCTTTAACTGGCAAGACCTGCATCAAGAAAGGTTTATAGCTAGTAGATGATTTGAACTCTGTGTAAAGAACTTTCACTGCCTCATATTTACCAGTTCTGAATTGATCTACAATCATGTCTCTGATTACCAAAAATTCTTCTGATGTACTTTTTTCTGAGAACTCGATGAAACTAGCAACTATGTTTAACTCGTTTCTCCTTGCTGATTTTTCTGATTGCTTACCGATAGTAATACAGTCGATTTCTTTTTTAGCGGAAAGTTTATATTTGCCTAAAGCTTTTGAGATGTTTACGTTGTAAGCCCCAGCTAAACCTTTGTTTGAAGAGATAACCACAACCAAAGATTTCCCTGTCTTTTTCTCTTCCAAAAATGGGTGTGAAATATGGTCTTCGCCAGCGATGTGGTGCAAAAGCTCTAAAGCATATCTTGAATAAGCGCGACCACGAGTTGCTCGCTCTGTCGTCTTTTTCATCTTAGAAACAGAAACCATTTCCATAGTTTTTGTTATCTTTTTGATATTCTTAACAGATTTTATTTTCTGTTTTATTGCTTTTGTGGCAAGTCCCATAAATAATTTATATACTCATTTTAAAATCTTTAAGAGCTTTTTCTAGATCTGCTTTTATTTCATCTGACCAATCTTTTTCTATTTTAGTCAGAAGTGCTTTTTTACCAGAAGATAAAAACTTATGTAAATCTTTTTCTAGAGTTCGAACTTCTTCTGGTTTTACTTCATCGAAAAATCCAGCATTCATAGCAAAAATAGAGACAACCTGAAGGGCCACTGGCATCGGCGAGAACTGATCTTGTTTTAGAAGTTCTGTTACTCTTTTTCCTCTTTCGATGACTTTCTTTGTTTCAGGATCTAAATCTGAGTCGAATTGAGAGAAAGACTCAAGCTCTCGGTATTGCGCCATCGCAAGTTTTAGAGTTCCGGCATTTTTCTTCATTGATTTTATTTGAGCAGAACCTCCCACACGAGAAACAGAAAGACCAGCGTTTATCGCAGGGCGAATTCCCTTATAAAACAAATCTGTTTCAAGAAAAATCTGTCCGTCGGTAATAGAAATAACGTTTGTTGGAATATATCCGGACACGTCACCCGCTTGAGTTTCGATAATCGGCAGGGCTGTAATAGATCCACTTCCGTGGTTAGCGTTTTTCCGACAAGCTCGTTCTAGAAGTCTTGAGTGTAGATAAAAAACGTCTCCTGGGTACGCCTCACGACCAGGCGGTCTTCGAAGAAGAAGTGAGATTTCTCGGTAAGCTACAGCGTGTTTTGAAAGATCATCGTAAACAATCAAAACGTCTTCGCCTTTGGCCATAAAATATTCTGCAATAGAAACACCTGTGTAAGGTGCAAGGTATAGCATCGCAGGGTTGTCAGATGCTCCAGCTGCGACGACAGTCGTGTATTCCATCGCTCCTGCTTCTTCAAGTTTTGAAACAGTTCGAGCGATTTTAGATTGCTTTTGACCGATAGCCACATAGACACACTTCATATTCTGACCTTTTTGGTTGAGGATTGTATCGATAGCGATAGCGGTTTTTCCTGTTTGTCGGTCACCGATAATAAGCTCTCTTTGTCCTCGTCCAACCGGGATCATCGCATCGATAGATTTGATACCTGTTTGAACTGGTTGGTTTACAGGTTCACGACTCATAACTCCAGGAGCTACTTTTTCCACAAGAACATCAACGGTTTTACCAAGATCTCCCTTGGAATCTATTGGACGAGCAAGAGGATCTACAACACGTCCAACTATTCCATCCCCTACAGCAACAGAAAGAATTTTTTCTGTTCTGGTGACAATGTCGCCTTCTTTAATATTTTTAAAATCACCTAAAATAATCGCTCCGATAAAATCTTCCTCGAGGTTTAGAGCGAGGCCCAAAGCTCCATTTGAAAATGACAGGATTTCAGATGCTTTCGCATTTGGAAGTCCAGATATTTTTGCAATACCATCGAATACACTCACCACCTGTCCTGTCTCGCTTTGTAAAACTTCTGGTTTGAAGTTGGCGATTTTGTTCTTTAAACTTTTTATAAATTCTTCTGTTTTGGCCATAAAATTATTTTATTAGTGATTCTCTTAAAAATTGAATGTTCTTTTTTATACTTGCGTCTAGGATTCTGTTTTTCCCCTTGATTACAAATCCTCCGATAAGTGAACTGTCGACCGTTGTTTTAAACTTATCTCCTTTTTCTTTTTCAATATGACCTTTTATTTTATCTAATATGTCTGAATCAAATTCGTGAGAAGTTATAACTTCAATAGTGCTAGTTTTTTCTTCTTTTATTTTTTCTTGCTCTAATTTGTTTAAAATATTTGGCAAGAGATAAAGTAAGTGATTCTCTTTTAGGTAAAGCAAAAGATCATCTGCGAAAGACTCGTTGTCATTTGCAGACTTTATATTTTCTTTGATTGCTTTAACTATAAGAGAAGAAGATATCATAGGTTATTTAAGTAAACTCTCCGCGAACTGCTGTGATTTGTTTTTATCGATTTGGTCTGCCGATACTTTCTCAACTCCATCCAAAACCATATTAACGAAATCTTTTTGGATCTTCTTTTCTGTTTCCTGGCGAACTTTTTCAATATCCTTAAGCGCGCTTTCTTTTATTTTCTCCGCTTCTAAATTCCCTTCTTTTTTAGACTCAGAAATAATAACTTTGGCCTTTTTATCAGCCTCCTCTGTTATATTTTTCGACTCTTTTTGAGCTTTTTTTAAAATCTCCTCTTTTTCAGACTCTGCCATAGTAAGAGCACCTTCAGCTCTTTTAGCATCATCTAGTCCTTTTTGGATTTTTTCCTGTCGCTCTTTTATAGCGCTACCCAACTTTTTAAATACGACGTTGCGAAGTAGGTAATAAATAATCAAAAAGTTAACCAAGTTGGCCAATGCAACTTTCCAATCAAAACCAAGTTTTCCTAATACTTCACCAATCATAAGGTGTATTTAATAAATTAGATAATAAAGAATGCAACCAAAGCGTAAATCGCTGTTGATTCACAAATCGCCATCGCCACAATCATTTTTGGGAAAATTGAATCTCCTGCTTCTGGATTTCTTCCGATAGCTTCCATTGCTTTTGCGGCAACCCAAGCTTCTGCTGGTGCTGTTGCAAGCATTGAAAGAATAATAAGTGCCTTTGCTATATATTTTGTTGATTCTGCGTCCATAAATTTTGTTTTTATCGCCGTAGCGAAATTAATTAATAACTAATAAATAACTTTTAATCTTTCACTGTCCCAGGTTCCGGTCCAGCAGCTTGCATATAAAACACGGTTATCAGTGATCCAAAAACGATGGTTTGAACCAGAGAACCAAGCAAACTGAAGGCAACCCAGAAAGAAGGAACAACGAATGCAAATATCCCAATAAGAACAGTGGTTAGAACATCTCCAGCGTAAAGATTACCGAATAAACGAAGAGATACGGAAATCACTTTTGCAAATTCTCCCACTATGTCGAGACAAGCGATAAGTATTGTAACAAAGATAAAGATTGGCGCCAGCACCCCCTTTTTCATATCTTCTTTTATCTGTTTAACTGGAATGTACTTATTTATGTGACCCAAAATACCAAAATCTTTTATAGAAACAAATTGAAGAACTATAAGTGCGCCAAATGCGATAGCAAAGGTAGTGTTGAAGTCTGCCGTAGCTGTTCGAAGAATGGAGTTTCCGTCAAAAGTAATACTCGAGAGTCCTGGTATCATTCCAAGATAGTTTGAAACTCCGACAAACAGAAAGATAGATGCTATGATCGGGAAAACTCTTTTAGTATGATAGTCGTTCCCTGTTATAGTACTTATCTGTCTGTGGATCGCCTCATAAACTATTTCAAAGAACGCTTGAACTTTTCCAGGGACTAAACTTTTTTTACGAAAGACAAAAAAAGTAAAAGCTAGAAGTAGAAGCAGGATCAGAAATATAAAAATAGTTGAGTTCACTATAGGGAAACCGGAAATATCGAAAACCGTTGATGGTCCAATCGTCGAAATATCTCTTTTAAAGCTAAAAATTTCTCCTGTCATATATTTTAATTTTTAGCTTCTTTTTGAGTTTCTTCATCCTTCATCTTTTGTCGTATTGCTTTATATTCTTTTGTAAGTTTGGCATTTTTTTTCAAAACCAAAACCCAAGAGAAAGTAAGTGCAATAAATAGCAAAATAAGAGTAATAGTTTTATCTGTACCAAACTTGGCATCAAAATATTTCCCTAGAAATAGAGCGGTGAACGCAGGTACAGCAAAAAGTGGGATATTTATAAGCGAGTTATAAAAAAGCTTCGAGGTTATCTTGTGATAATCAGCGTTTAACTTTTTTTTTACTTGTATATCTTTCTCTTCCATAAACGTAAAAAGACCCTGAGCGAGTCGCAAGTAGTATACCAAAATTTATTTAAAAAGCGAACTTGCCAATAAACAACCTAAAAGATCTTAGATTCCTTATATTTTAAAAGCAAATGGGTCGTTTTTGTTTTCAAGTAGCATTTTACATTCCCTAACTATTCTCTATTTTACCTCTTTATATCTAAAACAATCAGTTGTGTGGTCGTTTACCATTCCGGAGGCTTGCATAAAAGCATAACAAATCGTCGGTCCAACAAATTTAAATCCTCTCTTTTTTAAATCTTTTGACATCGCCTCAGCTTCTTTTGTTTTCGCAGGAATATCTTTTGACGACTTCCATCTATTCACAATTGACTTCCCTCTTACAAACTGCCAAATGTATTTATTAAAACTTCCAAATTCTTTTTGTACTTCTATAAACTTTTGTGCGTTTATTTTTGTACTTTGGATTTTTAGTCTATTTCTGATTATTCCTGCATCTTTCATTAAGAGATTTAATTTTTTCGTATCATACAGAGCAATCTTTTTGTAATTTAAATTATCAAAAGCTTTGGCGAAATTTTTCCGTTTGTGTAAAATAGTTTTCCACGAAAGTCCTGCTTGAAAAGCGTCGAGCACTAAAAATTCAAAAAGTTTTTTATCATCAAAAAGAGGCACGCCCCACTCTGTGTCGTGATAATTTTGCATTAATTCGTCTTCACCTGGCCACGAACATCGTTTCATAAATTAGTTTGCAAGATCTCTATTTATCTTTCTTTGTATCAAATGGTCAATCCAAATATGATCAGGACAACCAATTTCTTCCATCATTGATGGCAAAATCTCGCCTTCACCTAAGATTGGCTGGCTATCAACTTCTATAACATAGATTCCGCCTTTTGGAGAGAGAATGAGGTTTGCTGTGGAATAATCAGTTAGGTTAAACTCTTTGTGAAGCGTCTTTATAATATCAGCGATGGCGTCTTTGTGTTCGGCGAATTTTTTATCCAACATCCGCAATGCATGCTTTTTATTAAACCGTGTTTCGTAATCAAGAATTTTCCCTGGCTTTTGAATTTCAAAAGGCGGAAGAACATAGTCTTCTTCTCCGCGAAGTCCATTCATAATTCCAGAAACTACTTCCGTGCCTTCGATAAATTCTTCAACGATTATCTCATCGAATTTATCTGCCAAGTTATTAAGCAAATAAACAAGGTCAGTGAAAGTTGTCACAAGATATGTAAATGTAGAAGCAGAACCAAGAACTGGTTTTACAACCCACGGTGGATGGATTTTCTTAAAAATCTCCATGGCTTTTTTCCGCAAGAATTCTAACTGTTCTTTTTCATCTTCCATTTTAAGAAGACCTTGTAATATAAAATACTTTGGAGTTTTAAGACCGAGATCTTCGAGACGCTGTTTTTTCTTTTTCTTATTTGCTGTCATCGAAGAAGAGAATGGGTCAGAGCCAACATACGGCACGCCAAGTTCATCTAGAAAATCTTGGAGTTTTCCATCTTCTCCGTACACTCCGTACAACGTATTAAAAACAATATCTACGTGCTTTTTTAAATCTCGAGGTTCTATCGCCACGCCTTGTTTATGCCAAGTCCCATCTTTAGTAATTAAAATATCGACAGGTTGGTATCTGTCTTTTGAAATATTATTTAGGATATATGACCCAGCCGCAAGCGAGATGTAGTATTCAGGAGTAATCCCTCCACGAATAACCCCAACTCTAGTTTTCCCATTTAAATCCATGCATCCATTTTACACGAGATTTTATTTTTT
>CAZJZW010000010.1:6841-15225 GCA_964550665.1 uncultured Candidatus Saccharibacteria bacterium | reverse complement strand
CTCTAGTTTTCCCATTTAAATCCATGCATCCATTTTACACGAGATTTTATTTTTTCTTATGTTAAAAACGTGGAAAAGAAAAAACACCGCGGACATTGTCCGCGGTGTTTTTTAACTAAAACCAAGATGCCCTGTAAACGGAGGAGGTCCCCCACATTTACAACAAACAACATATGTTTGACCCAAGCCACCCGACCGAGTTTCAAATTCATGCCTCCCACCTTTTGAGCACTCATCCAAAACTTTGTTGTCCTGTTTTTTAGACTTACGTTTGGTCATTTTTCTTGATTTTTGGAGTTTAAAGAACAAAAAACACCAGCTCTTGCGAGCTGGTGTTTTTGCTATTTTATTATTTTTCTATTAATAAAAAATAGAAAGAGAAAAATCACCAACCCTCAAAATGTTGGCTTTGTGATGATTTGTTAAATTTAAAATCTTAAATTTCATGTGTTGTATTATTTCACACCTATCAATGTGTGTCAATATGCGTCAATTAACCACTTTCCGACCCTACACGAGAACACCGTTAATAAACTAAGGTAATTTGTCTTAAAAACGAGTATGTTTGAGCCCAGCCCAGCAATGTGTACACATTGCTGGGCTGGGCGAGTTTACTCGTTTTTTGACTAAAATTATCTTAGTTTTAGGTGTGTAGTGTGGGTCTAGCCTTTTGCCTACTTTTTGGTAATGAAAAAGTAGGAAAGAAAAACAAAAAACCCTTTCGAGCTTTTTGTAAAAATATTACTTTTTAGGTAAAAACTTCTTCCCCCTTAAATCCTTATGATATTTAATAGAAAATCTATGGGCTTCAGAATTAGCTAAAATAATCGAATCTTCCCTTCCTTTTATATAATCTTTCCCACCGAGGAGTGCCTTTGGTTTGTGTCTTTCGTCTTTAACCACTGCCACAACGGGTATCACTGCGCCGATTTCGGTTAACACTTTCTCTGCAGCTCGTTTCTGTGCGACAGAACCATCCACAACAATCATGTTTGGGTAAAGCCATTCGGTATGACCGAAACGTCGAAGAAGAACTTCTCGAAGAGCTCCTACATCGTTAGATTTGTCAAAACCTTTTATCTTAAATTTTCGGTATTCTGATTTTTCTGGCGCGCCGTTTGTAACCACTGTCATAACGCCGACCATCTCGCTTCCACCCGTATGAGAAACGTCGTAGGCTTCAATGCGAAACACTTTTTCCCTGTTTTCAATATTTTCTCTTTTAATCAAAGAAACGTCTTTAATATGATTGAGGGCAAAAATTTTCCTTTTTACAATCTCTGCTTTTTCAAATTCTTCTTTCTTTGCTAGATCCATCATTTCTCTTTCGAGATTTTTCACCAACTCTCTTTTTTTACCTTTGAAAAATAAAACAATGTTTTCAATATTTTTTTCGTAGACGTTTTTAAAATCTTTCTGAGTTGAGTCTGGCGCTAAGCCGATTTGTCGATAAAATTCTTTTTGATCTTTCTTGACAGAGTTTTCATCTTGAAAAGGGAAAATACGACGAACGATTCGCAGGGCTTCGCGAATAATAGATCCGTCCGTAAATGGCCCAAACTTCGCTCTTGTTTTTATTTTACTTTTTTCTATTTCTCTCTCACGAAGAGCTAAAACTTTTGAAACCTCACCATCAACTCCATCTTTTGCCTGCCTCGCGTCGCCGAGCTTTGGTGAGTCGGGGCGGGTTACAACAACAAAATAAAAACTCTTGTTATCTTTTTCACGAGTGTTGGCTTTCGGTTGATGTTTTTTTATAAGATTTGCTTCAAGAATAAGCGCTTCGAGTACAGAATCAGTTTCATAGAAATCGAGAGTGTCTGATTTGGTAACCATATCAAGTATCATTGGACCTCTGGTGTTTAGGAGTTCATTTCCAAAGTAACTTTTCACTCGACTTTTTAAAGATGTAGCCTTGCCAATATACAAAATTTGTCCCTTTTCTTTAAAGAGATAGACTCCTGGTTTATCAGATAATTTTGGTAAATCTTGACTTTTCATAGGATAAATATAGCATAAAGAAAAACCCACACACCATGTTCAAGAGAGAGAAAAATGATCTTCCTCCGTCCATAGGAATATTTGAAATCATGGGCATAGTTTTTGTTCTTGCTTTACTAATCTATGCATATGTTTCAACCAGATATACAGCAGAAACAATTAATGACTCTCCTATGCAAGATGAGCAACAAGATCACATGCAAGGATGGCCAAAGCCCGCACCTTCAGACACACTAGCCAAAGAAATTCCAATCCCGCCCGACAATTAGTCGGGCTTTTCTTTTACTTAATCTTCTTCATCGCCCTCTTCGTCTTTATCAAAGTCTTTCGAAGATACTGACCAGTATATGATTTTTCATTGTCAGCAACTTCTTCTGGGGTTCCCTTTGCCATTATTTTTCCACCTTTCTCTCCTCCTTCCGGACCAAGATCAACAATATAGTCAACGACTTTTATCAAGTCTAGATTATGTTCGATCACCACGACAGTGTTTCCTTTGTAAACAAGTTTGTCGAGCACAGCTATCAAATTCGCCACATCATCATAGTGAAGTCCGACAGTTGGCTCATCGAGAAGATAAATCGTTCGCTCTGTCATTGGACGATAGAGCTCTGAAGATATTTTTACACGTTGAGCTTCTCCTCCAGAAAGAGTAGTCGCTGGCTGACCAATTTGAACATACGCCAAACCTACATCAGAAAGAGTTTTCAGTCTGTCATAAATAGCAGGAATATCATTAAAGAAATCGAGTCCTTCTTCGACTGTCATTTGTAAAACATCATAGACGTTTTTACCTTTATATTTTACCTTGAGAGTTTCTTTATCGAATCTTTTTCCATTACAAACATCACAAGTTACATATACTGTCGGCAAAAAGTGCATCTCGACAGCTTGAAGACCCTTTCCTTCACATGCCTCACAGCGCCCACCTTTCACGTTAAAAGAAAATCGATTTGCTTTCCAGCCACGGAAACGCGCTTCGTCTGTCGCAGCGAACATATCTCGAATATGCCCCCATGCCCCTGTATATGTCGCAATGTTCGATCTCGGTGTTCTACCGATCGGAGATTGGTCTATCAAAATAGCACGTGAGAGGTTTTCTGTTCCAGAAAATTCTGCGCAATTAAACGTCTTGGCGCTTCTGTATTTTCTTTCAAACCGTGCTTGTAAGTTTTTATGTAAAATCTCATACAAGAATGATGACTTTCCAGATCCTGAAACTCCAGTTATGGCTGTCATACGACCTAGCGGTATTTCTACATTTATATTTTTAATATTAAAAATCTTTCCGCCTTTTATTTTTATCCATCCTTTATTTGCCTCTCTTCGACTTTCTGGTAGTGGAATAACTTCTTCTTCTCGAAGATATGCAATCGTACGTGACTTTGATGGATTATTTTTTCCAGAAAGAAGTTTGTCCAAATATTCAGCCACTACAATTTCACCGCCATGAACTCCAGCCTTTGGACCAATATCAATGATATAGTCAGACGCATAAATAGTGTCTTCGTCATGCTCAACCACGATAATCGTATTTCCTAAATCGCGTAAATCTTCAAGAGTCTTGATCAACTTGTCGTTATCTCTTTGATGAAGACCGATTGTTGGTTCATCTAGAACATACAAGGCTCCCACAAGGCGTGATCCCAACTGTGAGGCAAGTCTTATTCTTTGTGCTTCTCCACCAGAGAGTGTATTTGCTTTACGATTGAGCGTTAAATAGTCCAGACCGACATTTAACATAAATTTAAGTCGGTCTTCTATCTCCTTTAAAACAGAAACTGAGATTTCTTTTTCCTTTTTTGTAAATTTTATTTTTGTAATAAAATCATACGCTTCTTGTATTGATTGATCAGTAAATTTTACAATATTCATCTCCTTTTCGCGCTCACCTAAAAAAACGTTTAAAGCTTCTTCGCGAAGACGCGCACCGTGACATGTCTCACATGGTTCATCACCAAAGAAATTTTTCGTTCCTAAACCATTACAATCAGGACACGCCCCATATGGAGAGTTAAAAGAAAAAAGTCGTGGCTCTATTTCTGGAAATGTATATCCGTCATCTGGACAAATAAGTTTCGCTGACATAAGAATATTTTCTCTATCTTCTTTTTTGTTATGAAAATCAGAAACAACTATTCTTACAAACCCATCTGACTCAGTTATCGCTCGTTCAATAGCTTCTGACAAACGCATATCAAAATCTTCAGTACTCTGTATTGTTTCATTGAAAGAAAAAGAATCAACAAGCAAATCTATTTCGTGTTTTTTGTTTTTTGATAACTCTATTGAGTCTCGCAAATTTTTTATTTCACCATCAACTCGAACTTTCGAGTATCCTTTTCCTAATAAATCATAGAGCATTTGATAGTATTCCCCTTTTCGTCCACGAACAACCGGTGAGAAAATATGGACAGAGTCTTCTGTGTACTCGACGCCCATAATTGCTTTTTTATTCGGGGAATTTTTCAGACTCCTTATTTTATTTTTTACAAATTCTGAAATCTCTTGATTTGAAAGCTTTTTAATTT
This sequence comes from uncultured Candidatus Saccharibacteria bacterium, assembly GCA_964550665.1. GTDB lineage: Bacteria > Patescibacteriota > Minisyncoccia > Phycocordibacterales > CSBR16-119 > JAUPTX01. The sequence continues at coordinate 10,693 of CAZJZW010000010.1, read as the reverse complement.
CTTTTCCAGATATCGGACTGTAAGGACGGGCGACTCTGGCATACAAAACTCGCAGATAGTCGTAGATTTCTGTGATAGTCGCCACTGTTGAACGAGGATTGTTTGAACGAGACTTTTGATCGATAGAAATCGCTGGAGAAAGGCCAGTGATTTCATCTACGTCAGGCTTTGGCATTTGAGAAAGAAACTGCCTGGCATATGAAGAAAGAGATTCAACATATCGGCGCTGACCTTCAGCGAAAATAGTATCGAACGCCAAAGAAGACTTTCCAGAACCAGAAAGACCAGTAAACACCACCATCTTATTGCGTGGCATTGAAACGCTTATATTTTTAAGATTGTGAGTTTTTGCTCCTTTCACCACAATCTCACCTGCTTCAAATTCGTGTTTTTTAGACATATAACATAAATTCCCCCGCCGAAACTCTTTGGGGTTTAATACCGTGATTATAACACAAAGGTGAATTATTGACATAGCCTTTAAAAGGTTTTAATATCAAACAAAATCACATTTCCGATGAAACCAGAGAAATTTCTCAACATCTTAGGTATGTTGTTCCTTATCCTCGTCGCAGTTGCCTCCCACTATGGCGAAAAACGGAACCAAGAGTTCTTCAGTCAACTACCCAGGGCGGAACAAGAACAATTAGAAAATGGCTTTAAAAGCCTAAATCTACTCGACAAAGGTGATCTCGTCTCGTACGATGGTAAGTGGTATGAACTTGAAGAAAATCCACGCTTAAGTGGTTTCCTCGAACTCCATGGCATCTACAACAAAGAACTATCGCACAATCACTACATTGAACATTCATGGAGTGGAATGAAACGTCTGCTCGACGACCACAAGTTCGAATGCGTGACCATGACCCAGCATGGCTACAGCGCTTTGTCCACGATTCATCCAAATTATGGGTGGTAGCAAATATTCGAAGCCCCATAGGTGGGGCTTCTTTTTTATTAAAGTGTTCCCCATTTGCCAAAATAGTAAATCTGGGTTATTCTATGAACTCGACTGTTCTTTCAATCACCAAAAACCAAACTGTATGACACAAGACTCGTGGGATATCATGGTTGTTGCCGTTGCAATAGGCGCACCTCTGATAATGCTGTGGGCAATCAGCTCGAGCTCGAAAAGAGTAAGCGCTCGGATTGCCATACTAACAAAAGCGTGGACGAGAGCCATCAAGTGGTTTTCCAACACAAAAGAAAGTATTTCTGAGTTTATCCAAAACCTAACACCAAAGGTGCAATGAACCCAGATATGCTTTTGACGATTACACTTCTGCTTGTAGGTCTTATTGCGGTAGGACTATACCGGTGGCAAACCGTCGGGATAAAAGGAACGAGACCATTTACATTTAGGAGATGGGTCGTATCGATTAACCGAAAAGGTTTGGAAGAGGAGGAAAGGTCCCACGAAACGGTGGGATAAGAAAACCTTCGCGTAAGTCTCATTGGAGAATACGTAAATACATATTGTAGTGCCAAGGCACGATAAAGGCCGTCGCGGGAGCGACGGCCTTTCTAATACCTACCCAGTAGTAGAGCTTTGTTTAAGATTTTGCAATTTTAAATATTCTTTAATACGCCTCTTAAACATTCTTCTACCTATGGTGGTTTTGAGATATTTCTCTCTCCTCCGTGCGTCTAATTCTGTTAAACATGCTTCGTAATAAATTAACTTCCAAGGTCTATATCTTTTTGTGGAAATATTAAATCCAGAGTTGTGTTCTATAATTCTTTTTCTAAGATCTTTTGTAAAACCAAAATACAGTTCCTCAGAAAACTTTTTACTCTGTAAACAATATATATAGAACATAACAAAACAAAGTCTCACTACTGGGCCTATTTTTCAAATTTCTCACGAAGCACTTTTATTTCATCTCGTAGTATCGCCGCAGTTTCAAAATCAAGCTCCTTCACAGCTTCATTCATTTGTTTTTCTTTAAGTTTAATCAGCTTCTTAGGATTTTTTGCAAAAATCTTTTCATCAATTTCCAATTCCCTTTTCACTGCTTTTTTATGATCAGAATCCATCGCCTCGGTTATATCTCTGATTTTTTTGATAATCGTTTTCGGAGTTATTCCATGATCTTTATTATATTGTTCTTGCACCCCGCGTCTTCTGTTTGTTTCGTCTATTGCTTTTTTCATTGAGTTCGTCACTGAGTCAGCATACAAAATCACACGGCCGTTTACATTTCGAGCAGCACGACCGATTGTTTGGATAAGCGATGTTTCCGAACGAAGGAAACCTTCTTTGTCCGCATCAAGTATTCCGATCAGAGAAACTTCGGGCAAGTCGAGCCCTTCTCGAAGCAAGTTTACTCCAACCAAAATATCAAACTCCCCTTTTCTAAATTGAGTTAAAATCTTAATTCTTTCAATTGTTTTAATATCGGAATGAATATATTCGGCTTTTATTTTGTCGCCCTTTAAATATTCCGATAAATCTTCGGCCATCTTTTTCGTCAGAGTCGTCGCGATGACTCGTCCACCTTTTTTAATCTCAGCTTTTGCTTCATCAATAAAATTTTGCACCTGACCTTTATATTTTGACCCCTCAATAACAGGACGGATTTCCAGAAGCGGATCGATGAGACCCGTTGGCCGAACAATTTGTTGTACAATCTGTTCACTTAATTCTTTTTCTTTATCACTTGGTGTTGCAGAGACAAAAAGTACCTGACCAACCCGAGCATCAAATTCTTCGTACCGTAAAGGTCGGTTATCTTTTGCAGAAGGCAAACGAAAACCGTATTCAACCAAATTTTGCTTTCGAGATGCATCGCCTCCGTACATAGCGCTGATTTGCGGTAAAGTTACGTGGGATTCATCGATCACAGTTAGAAACTCTGGCTTGCCATCTTTGTCATGTGGGAAATATGAAAGCAGGGTTTCTGGAGCTTCACCGGGAGATTTACCTGAGAGATGCCTCGAATAGTTTTCAATCCCCGAACAATATCCAACCTCTTTTATAAGAGCCAAATCATAACGCGTTCTTCTTTTTAATCTTTCAGCTTCGAGAATTTTCCCCCCCGCTTCTAAAACTTTTAATTGATCTTTGAGTTCTGCTTCAATAGATAGAATAGCTTTTTCTTTTTTATCGTCGTTTGTTAAAAAGTGTTTCGCTGGGAAAATAAAAATATGTTCTGGTCTTTCTTCGATTTTTGAAGACACTGGATCTATTTTAATAATTTCAGAAATAGCGTTACCGGTAAAATTTAACCTATACATATAGTTTTCAGAAATAGGCATCACTTCAATCATATTTCCAATAACTCGAAACTGTCCAGAGATAAGATCTGCGTTTGTTCTTTCATAGTGAATATTTATAAGTCGGCGCATCAATTCGCTTCTACCAATTTCATTTCCTATCGTAAGCATCAAATTACTTTGTCTGTATTCCTCTGGAGAACCAAGACCGTAAATAGCAGAAACAGACGCGACGATGATCACATCTTCTCGGGTCAAAAGAGATTGTGTTGATGCGTGACGTAGTCGATCGATCTCTTCATTGATCTTTGCATCTTTTTCGATATAGGTATCGGTCGCCGCCATATATGCTTCTGGCTGATAGTAGTCGTAGTAAGAAACGAAATAGTGCACTGCATTTTCTGGGAAGAATTCTTTAAACTCACTTGCTAACTGAGCTGCGAGAGTTTTGTTGTGAGCGATGATAAGAGTTGGCTTTTGAACTTTTTCAATGACATTTGCCACGGTAAATGTTTTCCCAGACCCAGTCACACCCAATAAGGTCTGCTTACGCATTCCCTTGTTTAGACCTTTCACCAGCCCTTCGATGGCTTCTGGCTGATCCCCGGCTGGTTTGTATTCTGATGATAGTTTGAA
>CAZJZW010000010.1:0-6741 GCA_964550665.1 uncultured Candidatus Saccharibacteria bacterium | reverse complement strand
CTTCGATGGCTTCTGGCTGATCCCCGGCTGGTTTGTATTCTGATGATAGTTTGAATTTACCCATATATGTCAATTATACGGATTTAAAAATCCTTGACCACATATACAAAAAAGCCTAGTATAAAGAAAAACAAGAGTCATGACCCACATAAGAACCGTACAGTATGAAAGGGTAAAATGTCCAGTTTGTAAGTTGAACATTGTACAACACTGGAATAAAGTACAACGAGAAGATCATTCCACCATTCCTACCACAGAAACGGGCTCAGCCGTTGGCAACCATGTCTACGCAGAAGTACACAAACCCCTTGAGTCTTTCAACCCATATACATCTGTATTCTACTGTGATGATTGTGGGAGCATCCTACATCACACGGTGACCAAAAAGGTTGACCGTCCCGAAGATTCAAGGGAAATTACATTAGTTTGGGCATTGAACCAAGTATCCAAACCTTCCTAAACGAATCACACTTCAGAGCCCCTAAGTCGGGGCTCTTTTTTATTTATACCCCTTCAAAAAATTTTCTTTAAATTCTTCGAACTTATCTTCTACAATAGCTTCGCGGATTTCTTTTACAAAGTTCACGATGAAATAGACGTTGTGAACTGAGGCTAACGTATTCGCTAAAATTTCTTTCGCATGGAAAAGATGCGCTAAGTAGGCTTTCGTATAATTTTTACAGGTATAACATTTACAATCTTTTTCTATCGGAGAAAAATCTGTTCGGTATTTAGAATTAGTAATACTTATATTCCCTTCTTTTGTATATAAAGATCCGTTACGAGCTATCCGTGTCGGAGCAACGCAATCAAAAAGATCACATCCATTTTCAACTCCAAGTAAAATATCCAAAGGGTCGCCAATACCCAAAAGATGTCTTGGTTTTTCTTCTGGTAAACTTTCATTCACCCAAGCCACGGCGGTACCCATATCATCCTTATCAAAACTTCCACCGATTCCAAATCCATCAAACATAGATCCTTTTTCAGTTTTCATTTCTGCCAAAACTTCTGCAGATTGTTTTCGTAAATCTTCGTGTCGCCCACCTTGGATCACGCCGAAAAGCGCCTGCACATTTTCGGTATCTAATTTTTCATGAGCATCCAGACATCTCATCGCCCAACGATGAGTTCTATCCATCGCTTCTTTTTGATATTCATGAGTTGCTTGCGGACTTGTACATTCATCAAATGCGAAAATCATATCAGCGCCCAAATCAAACTGGACTTTCATTGAAGACTCGGGAGTAAATCTGTGTGTACTTCCATCCAAATGAGATTTGAACGTTACCCCTTCTTCGTCGATCTTTGCCAGCTTACCTTGATTCCCTGTTCCACCATCGTCTGGCTTTTTTTGTTCGTCTCCAGCTTTCGCCACCTTACTTACATGTTCGCCAAATGCCGCGCCCAAAGAAAAAACTTGAAATCCTCCGGAGTCAGTCATCGAAGGGCCTGGCCAATTCATAAATTTTGAAAATCCTCCCGCTTGTTTTACTAATTCATTTCCTGGTTGAAGATATAAGTGATACGTATTTGCCAAAACAACTTGCGCGCCCAAACTTTCAAGCATCTCTGGAGTCATCGCTTTCACTGTCGCTTTCGTTCCGACAACAACAAATGACGGAGTTTCTATATCTCCGTGTGGTGTGTGTATTCGGCCAATACGGCCAAGCTTACCTTCTAATTTCTTTTCAATTTTAAAATTAAAATTTTCTGACATTTTAAAAATCTTTAATTGTAACTTCTGGTAAGTCTTTCTTTGTGACTTCTATATACATGGTTGGTTCTACTTCTTCAAGGGAAACAGCTTCATTAAAATTTCTTTCTTTAAACTTCTCTTTTTCAAAAACATATACATAACCAAAGGCCTCATCGTTGATTTGGTCCATTGTTTCTTGTGTTGCATGAAATTTTACACTATTTAATCTGCTGTCAGCAGAAAAACCAGAGTATATTCCTCTTGGTGCATTTTGTTTACTAACTACCGCCATAAATATGGCAGTATCTGCAAATGGTGAAGTAAAAACAGCCGGATCACCATCTGGAATTTTTTCATACTCACCATCATCTTTTTTTATTGATTGAAATGCTTGTCTTGGTTCAAACTTATCTATTTTAAATGGCGAACCATGAAAAACATATCTTCCTGTTTTTTCAAGATTTTTCAAAATTTGTTTTGGTGTTTTTTCAAAATTTATTTTTTCCATTCTAATACGTTACAAACTTTATAACTTTTAACGTTACAAACTTAAATCTTAACTTCTACCCACTTAAGCTCTTGGATATTGGCAGCGCTTCTAAAGAGAACCTTTTTATATGAATCTCGGGGATCAAACAAAACACTTTCGACAACGCCGACAATATAGTTGTTGATACTTGGATACAAAAACACTTGTCCGACTTCTACGTCGAGCTCTCTTGGAAATTGGATTTCAAAATCCCCCGCTCCACGACCTTTTGCATTAAAATATCTTCCTGTATTTTCGAGTGTTACTTGTGAGATGTAACCAGGAGATGAATATAAAATAACTTTTGATGAATTTTTATCGACACTTTCTATTTCACCGATAACAACATTTCCCAAAGCGAAAACGAGGTCTTCTGGTTTTACACCTTCGTCACTTCCGACATCTATTATTAAAGTTCCGTAAAGAGAATGATTTGGCTTTGCGAGTATCGTTGCGATAAGATTATTTTCTCCTGTACTTCGAAGGAAAATTTCTTTCAGGGCTTCATTTTCTTTTTCTAAAAGAGAAGACTGTAACAACTCTACCTTACTTTCTTCAAGACGATTTTTCAAAACCTCGTTCTGTCTTATTAAATCTTTTTTTGAAGTAAACACTTCTTTCAAAAACACGTCTGTGAAAGCTATTTCTGTTTTCCAAATCGGCGTTATCGCTCTACCTAAAAATGAAGAAACAAAGTCAAGCTTTCCTCCACGGAACATAAAAAAAAGAAAAGCCAAGATAGCCACAAAGAGCAATGTATAGTTTAATCTTTTATATTTTCTATCGTGGCGGTAAGTCATATTGAGTATCGATTAAAACCTCTTTGTATTTTTCAAGGTTTTCCAAAATAACTCCCGTCCCTCGAGCCACGGCCGTCAGTGGATCTTCGGAAATATGCACTGGCATTTTAATTTGTTTTTGAATAAGCTCTGGCAAACCTTTTATAAGAGAACCACCTCCTGTAAGAACGATACCTCGGTGCATCACGTCAGATAAAATTTCTGGTGGTGTTGTTTCCAAAACTTCTCGTATGCCTTCCACCAAAGTGTTTATCGAAGCAGAAATAGCTTCTCTAATATCAGAATCAGTTACAACTACTTGTCGTGGAAGTCCAGTCACTAAATCTCGCCCCCTGACTTCTATCTCCACAGGCTCTTCGAGTGGTAGGACAGAACCGATTGCGATCTTAATATTTTCTCCAGTTTTTTCACCGATTAAAAGTTTAAATTCATTTCGGAAATACGTCATGATATCGACATTGAGTTTATCTCCGGCTATTATCAGATTTTTTGATTGAACGATTCCACCCAGTGAGATAATAGCGATGTCTGTCGTACCTCCACCGATATCCACGATCATCGAACCAACTGGATCATGAATCGGAAGTCGAATACCTACCGCCGCAGCTGTCGGCTCTTCGACTATATGAACCTCTCGCGCGCCAGCATTTTTTGCCGCATCATAGACCGCTCGCACTTCAACAGAAGTGATACCTGACGGCACGCCGATAACTACTCTCGGACGGAAAAATTTTGGAGACATCTTTTCAACTTTTCCTAAAAGATAAGCCAACATTTCTTCTGTTACTTCAAAATCAGAAACAACACCATCAACCAAAGGTCTGACGGCTTCAATATGTGGAGGAGTACGGCCTAGCATTTGCTTTGCTTCTGCGCCGATAGCCACGATCTGTCCTGTCTTTTTATTCACCGCCACAACAGATGGTTCAGAAATAATAATACCCTTTCCTTTAAGGTAGACGAGAGTGTTGGCTGTTCCTAAATCAATACCAATATCATTTGAAAATAATTTATAAAGTTTGGAAAACATAATCTTTCAATTCTTTTAAAAGCCCTTCTTCCTGTAAAATCTTTCCTTTTTCTTCTGTTCGGCTTTTCATTTCATATCCACCCTCTTCAAGACTTCTTTTACTTACAACAACTCGAACCGGTATACCGATCAAATCACTGTCGGCAAATTTTTCTCCGGCATTTGCTTCTCTGTCATCAAAAAGAACTTCTATCCCAGCTTTTTTTAATGTTTCGTACAACTCATTTGCTTTTTCATTTTCGTTAAGAGAAATCAAATGAACATGAAATGGACTAACTTCTTTTGGCCAGATGATACCTTTGTCGTCCGACAAGACTTCGACTATCGTTCCCATTATTCGTGATGGCCCGAGACCATAAGAACCCATGAAAACTTTTTGTTCTTTCCCTTCTTCATCTTTAAAGTTTAATTGTAGCGGTTCAGAAAACTTTGTTCCAAGAGTAAAAATATTCCCGACTTCAACAGCTTTATGCTCTACTAACTTTTCGCGGGAAAGATTCAAATCTTTTAAAACCTCATCATTAAGCACTTCTTGGTTCACGGCAATACCAGTTTCTTCATCAACATAAATCAGATCTTCTCCTGCGCCTGTGATCGTCTGAAATTCATGAGAGTATTTTGAAAACGTCCCGCCCGAAGCAAATGTCATGTACGTTAAATGCCCAACACCAAGTCGTGTGTAAATTTTCTTGTATGCATTTTGTACTCTTTCGTAGAACGCTAAGTGTTCTGCTTCATTTCTAGAAAAAGAATACATATCTTTCATCAGGAATTCTCGCCCGCGCATCACGCCAGACTTTGCTCTGGTTTCATTTCGAAACTTTGCTTGGATTTGATATGGATAGACAGGAAGATCTTTGTAGGAACTTATGTGATTTTTCAGAAGTGCGGTTAGAGGTTCTTCGTGCGTAAAACCAAGTCCGATCTCGGTATCATTTTTAAGTTTTGTCTTAAACCAATTATCAACAACTTCGTCAGACCATCGTCCTGACTTTTGCCATACATCAGAATCTTGCAAGACGGTCATCTTCACTTCTTGTCCGCCGATAGCGTCCATCTCTTCACGGATGACATTTGAGATTTTATTCATGACTCTAAGTCCAAGTGGTAAGTATGAATACACACCAGCCATCTCTTTGTTTACAAATCCTCCTCGAATTAAAAGCTCAGCGTTTTTTGACACTTCATCTGCTGGTGCATCTTTTCTTGTTTTTGTGAATAGTTTTGATTGTTTCATTAAGCCCCATAATACTTGAAAAATCATTTTTTCGCTATATTTGACAGATTTTATTTTATATTTCAAAAAATAAAAAGCCACCGCACCTTTCGGTGCGGTGGCTCCACTCACAAGTCACTCAGACCGTGAGAGTTCGTAGAGGCGACGGATTAGGAGAGACCTGATTGCGACTTGCCACCAACACTCTTTCTGGTAACCATCGGAACGAAACTCCCTCTTCACAACAACCTCATAGGCTTTCCTAATTTCAGCTGTATCTTCTAGAGAAGCAGAAGAGAGCGCACTTTTGAACTGCGAAACCAACAAGTTCAAGACTTTCCCATGGTAGGTATCGCCCTTATGGTCATACGAGATACTTTCTGTTAGCAGAAACACCTCTACAAGCTCCTGCAACGATAGTGATATCTTGAGAATCTTGAGTCTGGCAGACATACAAGTATTGTCCCAGACCCAATTACTGGTACCGAACCGTGCAGCCCTCCACCACAGTTCTCTGTCGTTCGTTTTATCGATTATGATGGCCCACATCCTACCGCGAAGCTTTGTCCCTTCGAATCCGATCGTACTACTTTCCAGGGTAAAATTATCCTGAATTACCAGCATATCAGCCGCACGAAGCAGGACGTCAACACTCGCTTTCTGTGAAGCCAGAGGCTCCAATCCCTTCACCTTATCTCGGTAGGGCAGAATATCGCCGACCAGTTCAATGCACTCGAACCTCTTCTCAGGAGCCAGTTTGCTCGACAACCTTTCGTTAACCTTCTTGCAGATCAGCATATCAAGATCGTCCCTGATCCCATATTTGTCGGGAAATAATTTGCGATCTTCGACCAGCTGTTCGAGAGTCTTCTTGCCATCAACTAACCGAGTCAACTGAATGACAAACTGATCCTCTGCAAGATGCTGTGCACTAGTTCCTTCTGGGGCTGCATCACGCAGAAATCTGGCACTCGACACATCTTGTGGCGGATTTACTTCAAGTTCTTTCTTAATAACACCCGAGATCCTCCACTCAATGGCATCTTTTAACATCTTATAGTAATCCTTCTTATCTTTCAGCACCTCAAGACATTTATACGTCGCATAAATCTCCCAAAGGTACGGAATCGATTCCTTCGTCACTAAATCCAAAAGCTCTCGAAGACGATCTTCAGAGATCGGGTTCGCAAATTCCGGAAATGCTATCAAGAATTGTTTCAACGGGAAGTTCAGCTTTCTGGCTGACTCCATTGCAGTCTCAAAGGTTTCTGCCTTCTTTACTGCTTCTACAGTTTTCATGGAACTTATGTTTTTAGCCAGCCGAAATTGACTAGCTATCTGCCAAAACCATACTCTTAAAAAGAGTTTCTGTCAATAAATTTTGATTGCCTTAACCCCTTGAAAAAAAGCCTGTTTTGTAGTAAAGTACTGATTGTCTGTTAGGAATCCGCCCCGCCTTTGGCGGGG
>CAZJZW010000009.1:0-25430 GCA_964550665.1 uncultured Candidatus Saccharibacteria bacterium | reverse complement strand
CGTGTCGCAGTTCCAATGGTGGGGGTCAGCCTCTCAGCTCCCCTAAGCGTCATAGCCTTGGTAAGCCATTACCTTACCAACTAGCTGATACTACGCAGGCCTTTCTAGAAGCAATAAATCTTTACCCCGGAGGGTCTATCCGGTATTAGCTAATCTTTCGACTAGTTATTCCAGACTTCTAGGTAAGTTCCCACGCGTTACTACCCCGTTCGCCACTAACCAAAATAATTTCTCGACATTGATATAATCTCAGTTTCAAAACTAATAGGTTCGTTCGACTTGCATGCCTTATCCACACCGCCAGCGTTCATCCTGAGCTAGGATCAAACTCTATTTTAAAACTTACTTTTAAGTAAGCTAGAACGAAACAAAATACAGAATACTATATTTTGTTACTGGTTTCTTAACTCTATTATCTTTTTGTTATCGTTATCATTTTTTTTGGACTCTATATATTTACTTTGGATTAAAGTAAATAATAGACTTAAATGAACCATCTCAAAACTTGAGAAGGTTCTTAGGTTGTTATATGCATAACTATTTAGTTGTCAAAGTAACATTCGTCTTTTTAAGCTGCCAATATTTGAACCTTCTAAAAAAGAAAATCCGCCGAAAAAGCAGATATGACTTGCGACTCCGGCCAAAAGGCACAGAGCTAAACTATTTATACAAGTGTCATATTTGCAAACGAGGAGCAAAGCAATCTGGTTTGAGATTATTTTGTCCGAGCGCTGGAAATATATGAGATTGGGAGTTTTAAAACCCAAGGCTCTTATATTATTTTTTCGATATTGCTTCAGCTATAAAGCAACGTAGGCCCTATTATATACAGACCGAAAAAGAAGTCAAGCTTTTCCACAGGTAAATAAATAAAGCCCAAAGATATGGCTTTTAATAGCAAATTAGTGCACTATATATGAGGTAATTATGATCAAAAAATTAAACAATCTAATCTATAAAACCCTCCTTCTCCACAGGTTTGTAAAATCACCATATGAAAATATTGTGTTTGATAAAAGCAATTTTATTGTGATTGTTATCGCCTTCAACAACTTAGAAATACTAAAGGTTCAATATGGCTACTTAAAAAAGTTTTTAAAAGATCCTTTTGACTATGTCGTAGCGGACAATGGAACCAAAAAAGAAGTCTCTGTTGCCATCCAAAGCTTCTGCAAAGAAAATAACATCTCTTATACAAAGCTTCCCATAAATCCATTAACAAATATTCGAGCAAGCGGGTCTCACGGAGTTGCTCTTAACTGGTGCCAGCGAAATATTATAGAAAAATACAAACCAACGTATTTTGGTTTTTTAGATCATGATATCTTCCCTCTCAAAGATGTTTCTATTGTTCAAAATTTAAACCTAGGTTTTTACGGAGCAGTTCGGACTCGTAAAGAACCATATTGGTATATGTGGCCTGGATTTTCTTTTTTTACATTTGAAAAAGTTAAGGGCTTTTCTTTTAACTTTTTTCCTCACCACTCAGGACGTGATGGGTCTATTTTCCTAGATACTGGTGGATCTAACTATTATTCTATATATAGAAAGATTGGTAGAGAAAATATCTGTGAAGCTAAAACAAAACTTATTAACTTAAGTACAAGGAAAGATTTTATTAAAGGTGAAGATTCAAGCCAAACGTTTGAGATAATCGACGGCTCATGGCTTCACCTACGACAAATTGCTTGGCGAGAAGAATCTTCAAATAAACTAAACGATCAAGAGAGCATCGTCAGTCTTGCAAAAGAATATTTATATTAGGACTGGATTTTTGTATGCAACTCTTCTGCAGTCTTTCCTTCATATGTAGTTACGTCTTTAGATATTAAATTTGAAATTGTTTGAAAATTGTAGACTAGATTTTCAGACCATTTTTTATAGTACTCATTCCCCAGCTTGTTTCTGTGACTCATCATTCTGTCTGGTTCTAAAGTAAAACGCCCGAAGTCTCCACCTTTTGTAATAATCACTTTTGACGGCACAGAATAAAGTAGTCTGATTATTTTCTTAGCCTCTGTCTCTTTAAACCTAGCTGGCGAGACTGAGAGTATTCTCTGAAATATTCCTTCGTCTATTAAAAAGGTTTTTCCGTCTTCTTTCTGTAGAAGAACGTACATATGAGCCGCAAAAGAATTCGAGACTAGATGAGCAATATAACTCCAAAGTTTTGTATTGTTATTAAGTAATAACAAAAAAAACCTTATCCCAACTCTTGGGAAACGTAGGACAAATAAAATACAGAGTTTGAATCTTTCTCTTTTTGAAAAGTTTGGAACTGATTTATAGGATTCTGGGTACATCTTCAAAAGAGAATTTAAGGTAAATGTTTTACCAGAACCAGGTAAGCCAAAAAATTGGATGCTATTTTTTAACATAAACTACAAAACTTTCGGAAAGGTATGATAGTAGACGAACAAACATTCTGTTCCATGGTAACTTTAAAATTATTCCTTGTAATACATTTGAAACAAAACGCATAAAAGAAAACCTAAAGAACTTACCGAAAATTGCAGGATAAACTTTTACAACTTTTAATCCTTCTTTTTCTATAAGTGAGATCAGATCAGCAATACCAATCTGACCAGTATGGAGTGTTTTGTCTTTGGCATTATCTTTTAGATTATATTTTGGACTTTTTGTTACTAAAACAAAACTACCGCCCTCTTTAAGAAGTTTGTGAACTTTTCCGATAAAGAGCTTTTTATCTGTAAAATATTCTAGATTACGAATTGAAACGACGTGGTCAAAAGAACCCTCTGGGAAATCACTCTGAAGAAAATCATTGTTTACATATGTTATCTTTTGTGAAAAATTAGAAAGTCTTTTCCCTGCTCTACTAATCATTTCTTCTGAAATATCAAGAAATGTTAGCTTTTCAATATTAGAAATATATTCCATCGTCCAAATAGCATCACCTCCACCGACTTCCAAAACTGATCCTTTTAATTTACTCAAGAAAGGCATAAGCGCTCTTTTTGTTTGGAGAAAGTGTAATTTTTCAACTGCTCCAGCTTGCCATCGATAATAAGCATATTCATTTTCGTAAGTCGATAGAAAGCCATCGTAATATGATTTTACATAGTCAGGATCGAGATTTTTGCCAGAATTCATGCTAGAATCATAGCATATAAAAAATCCATGAGAAAGTTTAGCAGCCTCACAGCGAAGGTTAACTCCTTCTTCCAAGTTGATACAAAGAAAATTATAGGCCGAGCGTCTTACCTCCTTAGTAGTCAAGTTATCGGTAATTTATTGTCTTTTGTTGTAGCTATTACTGTAGCGCATTTTATTAGTAAAGATATGTATGGAACATATCGATATTTAGTTTCTACTGTAAGTTTTATTGGGGCTTTTTCTTTAACTGGTCTTTCAACCGCGATTGTTAGAAGTAGCGCTCGTGGGTATGATCACTTGTATACTTCGTCTATTAAACGATCTCTTTTATGGTCGTCACCTGCAATCATCATCGGTCTTAGTACAAGTCTTTGGTATTTCTGGCAAGGCAATATGGTGCTTGGTTTTTCTATAGCACTCGGAAGTATTTTATTCCCTTGTGTTCAGGCTCTTCTTTTATTCCGTTCATATTTAAACGGAAAAGAATATTTTAAAGCGTTGATGAAAAGTAATGTTGCATATTCTGTTGTAACCTCTCTTGCAATAATCGGTACGCTCTTGTGGAGCCCTTCTGTTATAGCTCTTATTTGCGCTTATTATATTTCTAACCTGCTCGTCACTCTAATCTTAACGATTATTATTCGAAATAAATTCAAACCAAACAAAGATATTGACCCTGAAGGTGGAAAACTTGAACACCACATGAGTCTCATGAATATTTTAGATATCGGAGCAACTCAACTCGATAAGGTAATAATTTTCCAAATAGAAGGACCAGTTGAGGTTGCGCGATATATATTTGCGACGATCATACCCGAACAGCTACGGAGTGTTGTGAAATATGCTTCCACCCTATCAATGCCGATTTTTTCTAGTCTTCCAAAAGAGATTGCCCAATCAAAAGGATTGTTTTTAGCCAGAAGACTTTTTTTAGTAACGATTCCACTTGTAATTATATACATTGTCATCGCTCCATTTGTTTATAAAATATTTTTCCCTTCTTACATCGAAGTGGTATCCTACTCACAAATTTTTGCACTAATACTTTTATTCGATGGTGGCATAACAGGAACAGTACTTAAAGCAAAAAACGAAGTGAAGAAACTTTACTTTGTAAATATAAGTTCAAACATTATTAAAATAGTTTTGCTTATTGTACTTGGCATAACAATGGGTATTTGGGGAGTGATTATTTCTAGAATCGCAAGCCGAATAATCAGCTTTCTCGTTTCTTATATATCAGTACAAAAAATGAAATAATATGACTCCACATAAAAAAAATGTCTTGGTTATTACAGCACTAAGTATTATTACACTATTACTTAGTGTAATTTTTGTAAAAAATTTTCCAACACTACCAGTTGTTTCTGACTCAGAAGACTACCAAACAATTGCAATAAGTATTTTAAATAATCACACATACCCTTCTATTCCAAACCAGACACTTTTAATCTATCCGCCATTCTATCCCCTTTTTGTAACAATTATTTATGCTCTAACTAAAATTGGATCGCACGTATCTATATACTTAATACAATATCTTCTCGTCGGACTTACTTCTATTCTGCTCTTTGTTACTCTAAGAAAATACGCAAACATAAAACTTCTTCCTTCTGCACTAGGAGCACTTTTCATACTTTTTTGGCCGTACCTTATTTTATATTCACAACTTATTAGCTCTGAAGTGCTGTACACATTTTTATTGATGTTATTTTTCTTTCTCTTTTTCTCGATACGTAAAGAATCTAAATATTGGATTGTTATTGCCACCGGTGTAATCCTCGGATGTGTCATGCTCACCAGGCCAGTAGCACTACTACTCTTCCCTTGGATATTGATTGGATTATTTATAATCTCAAAATTACCAAAAATATTCGACATTCAAGAAATACCATGGAAAAAATATCTTATGGTGCTTGTCATATCGATTGCGACATTGCTCCCATGGGAAATATACATTCATAAACATTACGATAGAATAATCCCTGTTGCATCAAACTTGGGAAATGTATTTAGCAAAGCAAATAAAACATTCGCATATCTCCCGGATGTAGAAAAGCCATCAATATTAAAAGCAAAGGTAAAAAATCTATATCTTTTCTGGGACCCTGGTGCTGGTGGATATCATCTAGATATTTTAAAAGAAAAATACCCAGCGGCTGGCGTGGCTGTTCATGCTTACAAAATTATATTCTTTGCGATTGTGATCGTGGCGGGAGTAACTGCCATGATATGCAGACGAAATAGGTTGGTTATATATTCACTTCTAATTATCACGTACACCTGGGGAGTACATACCGTGCTATTTCCCTTCCCTCGCTATACATTGCCAATTATGCCTTTTGTGATTATAGTTGCAGTAATTGGAATTACACATTGTTATGATCGATTCAGTAAAAAAAATGAAAATACTAGTAGCAATACCATCTCATAACGAACAAGACTCTATTATGGGGGTTGTTCAGGGTGTAATAAACGAAACGAAGAAATTCGACCCGACAATCGTGGTTTTTGATGATGCGTCAAATGATGGGACGCAAACACTTCTAAAAGAAAACGATGTTACATCGCTACGAATTAAAAAGAGTTTTGGATTAGGTCACGTCTTCTCGCAGATAACAAAATATTTTCTTGAAAAAGGATTTGATATTTTAGTAACTCTCGACGGCGACGGACAGTTCGACCCAAAAGACATTAAGAAAATATTACAACCAATTATAGATGGTAGTACTGATATGGTTACAGGCTCACGTTTTATAAACGGCGCAACAACAACAAATATCAGTCGTCTAAAATATTTAGGTAATAAGTTAGGCGCACAGTACATAAGTTCTGTACTTAAGCACAAATACCATGATGTTACTTGTGGTTTTAGAGCGTATACCAAAGATGCGATTTTAAGACTTCATACATTTTCTGATTTTACTTATACGCAGGAAGTATTTTTAAATCTAGGATTTAAAAAAATTGCCATAAAAGAAGTTCCGATAAGTACCACTTATTTTAAAGAAAGGAAATCTAAGATGGTTAAGAGTGTATTTGCCTACATAGTAAAATCTCTTAAAATAATTTTGAAATCAATTCTTATTTATTCTCCTATGAAACTTTTTGGCACACTAGGGATTGTTTCTTTTTTAATCACATTACTTTCTGGAGTATTTATATTTTTTTGGGATCAATCAACAGGAGGAGTTACACCCTTTAAATGGGTTGGTGTTACAGCGATAGCTTCCTCTATAGTCGGAGTGATACTCTACTCTGTGGGAATATTACTTCAGATTACAAGTCGCCTCCAGATAACCACAGAGGAACAACTTTATTTAATTAAAAAAAATACATATGGAAGATAGAAGCATAACTCAATTCACAGACAAATATACAAAAACCGGATCAATCGGTAATTTTCTAGTTAGTAATTTTTTTAAGAAAATAAAAAGTGTCTCACCGAAAGATTCAGAAAGTGTTTTAGAGGTTGGCTGTGGTGCGGGTTATTCATTGGTTGATCTTCAAAAATTTTTCAAAGAAAATACTTCATTTAGCGCGTGTGATATCGACCCAGAACTCGTAAGACTTGCTAAAGAAAAAAATCCAAGTGTTAACTGTAAGGTCGCTTCTATTTATGAATTACCTTATGAAGATAAATCTTTTGATACTGTCGTATGTCTCGAAGTGTTAGAGCACTTGGAAGATCCTAGAAAAGCTTTATCAGAGCTCGCCAGAGTTTCAAAGAACGTAATCATAAGCACTCCAAACGAGCCAATATGGAGGATGTTAAATTGTCTTCGTGGTAAATACTTAACAAGCTTTGGCAACACCCCTGGGCATATAAACCACTGGTCATCAAGGAGTTTAAGGAAATTAGTTTCTGACTATTTTGAAGTTGTGAATGTTAAACAACCACTACCATGGACAGTAATATATGGAAAAAATAAAAACATACGCTAAAAAAATTATAAACAAAAAAACATTTTTTGAGATTTTTAGGTATGGAATAGTAACTATTGTCAGTTACATATTTATTGTGGGTTTGATTTTTATCCTTACAAATTATCTGGGTCTTGGAGAAAAAATTTCATATTTAATAGCTCTTACATTGGCATATGTCGGAATCTATATAAGTTTCAACAAATTTGTTTTTAAAACTACACACAACAAAAAGATGCTGATTAGATTTTTAATAGTCTTAGGTCTGTCATGGGTTGCAAACAATCTACTATTTGCTTTTTGGATTGATATTTTACTAATCGCCTACCCTATTGCAACAGCATTAAACACTTTTGTACTTGGAATATTTAGGTTTCTTGCTCAAAAATTTTATGTCAGAAGCTAACAAAAAATTGGTTTTGACTTTCGATGTCGAGCTTTGGAATGAAGGCGAGTGGCTTAAACCATATATCACCTCTGATATGTATCGGGTCGACACCTTTCCAGGGTCAATGAAAAATATCCTTGAGCTTTTAGAAAAATATGGCGGGCACGGAACTTTTTTTACAACTCTCGAAGTTATAGAAAAATATCCCCAAATCATTCAAGATATCTCAAACAAAGGACACGAGATAGGTATTCATGGGCCAAAACATAAAAAATTAAAAGATTATCCTCGTGAAGAATTTAAAAGTGATTGTATATCACAAATACAACATATAGAAAAAATTACTGGTAAAAAACCATTAGGATACCGCGCTCCTCATTTTTCCCTCAATAAAGAAACTGATTGGATTTTGCCTATACTCAAAGAACTTGGAATAAAATATGATTCAAGCATCTTCCCTATTAACCTCGGAGAGTACGGCGTTTCAAAAGCCCCGACTGCTCAATATGAGATCATCCCGGGAGTAAAAGAGATCCCCATAACCGTTGCAGAATTTGGGGATATAAGAATACCCTTTGCCGGAGGTATTTATTTTCGTTTTTTACCATATTTTATTTTTCGTTTTTTTCTAGAACGTACGTTAAAACAAAAAAAGCTTCCGATGATATATTTCCACCCGCACGAATTAGATGACAAAACTCCACGCATCACAAAGGGTCCATTCTTTAAACGTTATATGAAATACCTTGGAGTAAAAAATAGTCTAGAAAAATTTGAACGTATTATAAAAAACTACGATTGTATCTCTGTTGAAAAAACTTTTCTAGAATAATTATTTGATCTCAACGATTGATGAGTGTTTGAAAACTTTTTCTATCACTGTTGGTTTATACTCGGATAAAAATGGTACGTCGATGGATTGAAGATGTAGAAGAAGAACCCCGCCCGGAACCAAATGTTTCTTTGATTCGTAAATAAATTTTTTAACAAACGGAAGCCTCTTTCGCTGTGTAAGACGAGATATAATTTTTGATACTATATTTTTAAATATACTTTTTCGAATCAGAGCTTTAATACTTGTTTGCCACTTTGGTTCAACGCCACCGATTGGAGGATTGAATACAATAAGTTCGTACCGCTCTGATATATTTTCAAATAGATTTGAATGGAAAACTTTTATTGAAACATTGTTATTCTTAGCATTTTCTTTTGCAGAAGAGATAGCGTCCTGATTAATATCTGTTGCATGAACTTCTGCCCCATCTTTGGCAAGGTGTATTGCTATATATCCAGTCCCGGTACCGATATCAAGAATTTTATTTTTATGATAATTAGAGGCGATCTCAGCCAGCCGTATTGTGTCATGGTGGACAGGACTTACTCCACGTCGCTTAATAATATTCATGAGGCTAGTATACCTGATTAAAAAAATAAAACGAGATATATAGTATTTTTACATATCTCGTTTCTATATTAGATAGAGTGCCAACAAGAGCACTGCCGACAAACCCCATACAAGGATTTGACCACGCATCAAGGGATCTACCCGTTGTGCAAATTCATCCAATGCGCTTTTATTGAATGCTGCGCCTTTGCTAAAGTGGATGCGTATCCATCGATATCGAGAGACTTTGTCTGGCCAGCCACGCATAAGAGTGATCCGGTCCCAAGAAATTGGCGAAAACCAATGAAGACCCTGAGGCTCAGTGCTATCGTGGATAAAGTGACCAACAATGCCTATCATGGCAAGGGTAAGCCAAGCCATCTCATTATTATCTGCCAAACCAATCACGCAAACAACCACTAGAGGGATAACAATGATTGGATAATGCCCTATGACACGATGACTGGAAAGGCGGAATTGTACCCCAAAGAAGCGTTTGAGGATAAAATACGGGACCATATCTAAGTCAGGTAAATGTGCAAATAAAACAGAACCAATAAGCATCCACCAGTTCCAGTCTCCAGGAAAAACACTCAGAACTAAAGCGTATGCCAACATGGCGACGATCATATCGACACCAAATAAAACATGTGCAAAGAATTGTATTAAGCTTTTCATGGTGATTTTATTTTTTTCACAATATAATATTTTCTCCTTTAAGTCAATAATGGGTTATTTTTATAAACTCTTGTTTTGTAGTAATGTATGTATATATTTATATGCAAGCCATAATACTAGCAGGCGGTCGCGGAACAAGACTTCGCCCTCATACAGAAGAAATACCAAAACCACTCTTAGAAGTAGGTGAAAAGACCATACTCGGACACCAAATAGAAACCCTCACAAAAGAAGGGATCTCTCCTATTATCATCGTCACAGGATTCCTTTCAGAAAAGATAACAGGATTTGTTAAAGATAACTTTCCAAATGAAAACTTTATTTTTGTCCATAACGACGAATATGAATCATCGAAGCCTGCTTTTGCTATTGTGAAATCTTTAGAACACCTTAATGAAACTACAATATACCTAAATGGCGATGTATTTTATGAGCCTCAAATACTAAAAGAGGTTATGGAAAACAAAAATGATTCTGCAACGGCAATCCAAGAAACAAACTGGGACGAAGAGGAGGTTAATGTAATTATTGATAAAGATGGATTTGTTTCTGAACTTAGTAAAAATTTAACAAAAGAAGAAAGCTCTGGAGAATTTATAGGTATCACAAAACTTGGCGCTAATTTTATTAACTCTATAAAAGAGGTCGTTAGGAATGAGGGCATAGAAGTTTTTAGACATTCTTTTGCAATAGATTTACTAAACCATGTTATTCATAGATCAGACAATAAAATATCTGCGGTAAATGTTACCAAGCTAAAGGCGATAGAAATTGATACCCCTGAGGATTTAACCAGTGCAAAAAATAAATTTAAGTAATGTCTATTTTTAAAAAAAACATAATAAAAGCTATGTATAAAATTTCGTGTCTATTCCCACGAAATAAAAAAGTGTGGGCTTTTATAGGTTGGCATAAAAAAGCTGACGGTGAAGTTTTTGCAGATAATGCAAAGTACTTTTTTCTTTTCGTGAGTCAAGACCATCCAGAAATAAAATCTGTCTGGATTGCAAAAAGTCGCGAACTTGCAGTGAAATTAAAAAATCTTGGGTATACCTCATATTATGAAAAAAGTTTAATGGGAATTTACTACCAACTAACAGCTGGTGTTTTTGTTATCGACGCATACCTACAGCCAAATAACTATATGCTTTCTGGTGCGTCAAAGATTGTTCAACTTCTTCATGGAAAAGGGATGAAGAAGAAAGGATATGCTGATAAACCAGACAAGGTTCAGAACTTTATTTTCAATACCTCCCCTTTCACGCTAAGCATCTTGCCAGAAGTATTTAAAAATGGGTCACGGTCACACATAACTGGATATTCTAGAAATGACATTTTTTTTAGAGAGATAAAAGATTCAGATATCGATATAGATACTAGATTAATTGGTCATTTACAGAACATCCGGTCTAATAAAAAAATTGTTATGTACGCACCTACATTTCGTCGTGGACAAAAGGAGTTGGATATAAATAAAATCATCCCCCTAGAAAAACTAAGCAAGTATGCGGAGGAACAAAATGTCTTTTTCATATTAAGCCTTCATAACAAGTATAGATCACAACAATCTGATGGAAATATCAAGGAATACTTTGCATTTATAAAAGAATCAGATATATATCCTCTCTTACCGCTGGTTGATATTTTTATCACCGACTACTCTTCTTCTTTTGCAGATTATTTACTTCTTGATCGTCCTCTTATTTTTTATCCTTACGATTTAGAAGAATATAATGAAAAAGAAGGTTTGGTTGCCGATTACAATGAAATAACTCCTGGGCCAAAAGTAATGGTAGTAGATGAACTTTTTGACGCGATAACATCATGTATTTCTACCGACACATACACGGCCGACCGAAAACGAGTTAGAGACTTGTACCATACTTATCAAGATGGAGATTCTTCAAAAAGAATCTGGGAAACTATTTCTGGTTTTCTAAAATAGAATTATATAGATTTCTGTACTTCCCAACATGCAATTCAACACTAAAATCATTAGCTGTTAGCTTTGCATTTTTCTTAAACGAAATTAAATCTTCTTTTGAAAGCGAGGTTATCTTTTTTAAAATACTAGCTATTGAATCTTCGTTATCCTCAATAAAATATCCGTTTTCTCCTTCTTTTAAATACTCAACAACACCAGCCACTTTTGTGGATATTAGGGGCAACCCAAAGGCAAGGCCATTCATTGCTGAAATACAAAACCCTTCACGTATAGATGTAAGCAGAAAGAAATCCGACACGGCATAGTACCTATAGATATCTTGTCTTTCTCCTAGAAATATAACTGATTTATTAATTTTAAAATCTTCTACTAATTTTTTTAAGGATGGTAATAATACACCATCTCCGATTATCACTAATTTACCTTGTCCTCCGTTTCTCAAATATTTTTCAAATCCCCTAATCATTAAATCGTGATTCTTCTGAATTACAAGCCTTGCAACAGTCAAAAACAAAGTTTCGTCTTCACTTACAGAAATCTCATTTCTTACAATTTCTCTATCGGGTAAAAATTTTTCTGTAAAATTTTTTATTTCATTAGTTTCTACACCATTATAAATAACAGTAAATTTATCTCGAGGTATTTTTTCAACATCACTTACATGGTCTGCTACCGTTTTAGAGTCAGCGATGATGGTATAAGTTATTTTAGATAGCAAACGATTAAGAAGCCGGTGAGAAAGTGGCCTTTTAGTTTCAGTATTATGCTCTGCTGTTATGATAACAAAACCAAAAAAAGGCTTTAGTATTCTCAGAACAGTATTTGAAAAAAACATTGCAGTCTTAACGATTTTAGGTCTTTCTTTAATTAAAATATTTATTAAAGAAAATAAAGATTTAATATCTATAAAACTCCTGAAATTCAATTTATAGACTTTTACACTCGAAGGAATAAGTTTATAAAAATCCCCTTTTGGGAATTGCATAAGTGTAATTAAAACAAAATCAAAATCATCTCTTAGGAGATTCATTTGGTCTACAGCGAGCTTTTGAACTCCGCCAACAAGAAAATCATTCATCACGATAACCACTTTTGGTTTATCTTTTTTCATATTTCTCTAGAACAAAAAAATAATGATATTTGTTAAGGGGTGGACTAAACTCATTTAAAATTTTAAAGTGTTTTTTTATTTTTGTTTTAACATCTTTAAGCGATGTTTGCCAAAAATCTATTTCCCAATAATGTTGGTCAGATTCTTCAAACCCAGGAAATTTTACAGGAAAAAGAATTGAAATATCAAATAAATCTTTTTTAAATAATGTTTGAATAAAAGGAATCTTAAATACAAAATTAAAACCAGTATTTCTACGAGGTAAAGAAATTAGTACATACTTAGAAGAAACCCTAGAAAGTTCAAATAGACCTTTTTCAAAATCAGTAAAAGGAATATGTTCTAGAACTTGGCAAGCCATAGTTACATCAAAACTATTGTCAGGAAAAGGAAGACTTCTAACATCTGCAGTGGTATCAGCTTTTACTTCTGGATCAAAGTCAGAGGTGTGAACGCTGTAGCCCATCTTTTTTAATAAATCTGCCACAACAAAACTTCCAGGTCCTACCTCAAGAACACTTTTTACATTAAGATTTTCAATTGCTGATATTTGATAAGAATAAGAAATAAACCTCGGAAGTGAGTTGTATTTCTTGTTTTTATAATGTTTTGTATCTACTTGAGCCATTTTATTTAATAGAAACTATTGTATACCCAAGGGGGGTCGGGTGTCTATCAGTCACCTTTTTAGGTATCAAGCTGTCGAGCATAAGTGCTAACCCATAAATAAACACTCTGACGAGAGTGAAGAACATGGCAGGATGAAGTAGGTTTGCACTAGAAGAAAACCTTTCTCCGATTCTTGTTATTCTCACTGAAGTCCAAGTATTTTTAGACATCAAAGCAGATATGCCTTCATATGTTAAACGACAATAGTCGTGAGGTTCTGGCATTTCATTTGCAATAAACGGCGAAATAGAAATAAAAACTCCTCCAGGCTTTAGCACTCGATGCACTTCTCTCATAAAGAAATCTCTATCTTCTAAGGTATAAAGTGCATTAATAAAAATTACCCCGTCGTAGGAATTATCTCCAAAAGGAAGAGCTTCGTTACAGTCTACTTTCTGAGTTTCTGAATCTTTCGGATATAAATCTGTTTTTGTTAAAACAATCCCCTTTGGTAAGAAATCTACATATGATGATGCCCCAGAGGCAAGATCTAGAACTTTTCCTTTTAAAAAAGAAAATTCCTTTAACAAAGACTCTTCTGTTAGGAATCTGAAAAGAGTTTTTCTTTTTAAGATTTTTTGAATAAATCGATATACCATGATTTTACTTTAGCATAATAATTGACGCTATCAGAAACAAGAGTTTTGAATTCGGAAAGCTTTGTATCTCTACCGACAAAATTTCTTGGAATTAAAAATTTTTCTGTACTTTGTGTTAAAAGACCTGACATTGTAGTAAGTCCCGCTTCCCAATTCTCTTTCGACAAAACGTCAACCACACCCTTTGAACACTTACCTCTTGGATAAGCTAATATTTTTCTTGTTGGATTTATACTATTAAGAAAATTTAAACTTTCTTCGAGTTCTTTTTTTATCTCTTCGTTATTTAAAGTTGGAAGTTCTTTATGACTAAACGAGTGAGAGAGTAGTTCAAAATTAGTATAAGCTTCAAACATTTTAAAATCTTCTACTGAAAAAACATCTAGTGTCACTTTATCACTTGTTGTAAATTTTGAACCAAGCAAGGCTGGCGCGATAAAAATACTTCCTTTTATATTATATTTTCGAAGTATTGGTAAAACGTTTTCCAAATTATCAAGATATCCATCATCAAAAGTAAGAGATACTAGGGAGGAAATATCCTCTTTCTTTATGAATCTATTTACAAGATCTGACAAAGGAATTATTTTTAAGCCTTTTTTTTGTAAATATTGCATCTGTTTTTCAAATTCTTCTGGACTGACTGTGAAAAACCCATTGTTCTTCGCAACAGAATGATACATCAAAATAGACGCCCCTTTTGAAAGCCTAGGATACAGAGCATATAAAATTTTTCTTAATAAGATTTTCATAATTCAAAGATAATAGCATCTATTAGCGTATCGAGTCCGTGGTATTTTTTAACAAATAGAAAAGACTCTTTTCGTAGTTTTTGTTTCTCTTCTTTTGATAAATTTAAGAATGTTACGACTTTTTCTGATAAGACTTTTGAATCTTTGAAAGGAAAATAGAAGTGCTCCGATAAATGAGAGGCGTCGGTGCCTTGCCAAATATCTTGGCAAACAAAACACGGACAGCCAAAATACATAGCCTCTAAGATAGTTTTATCAAAACTTCCCGGCGTTGTAGTATTTATAAATAAATCATGTGTCTTAAAAAATTCTGGTGTTTTATTTGGAGCAACACTTGGTACATATTCAATAGACTCTTTGGGTATGGCGACGCTTAGGGTTTTTAAAACTTTATAATAATCTTCATCTACTTCTCTTTTTGTTGGACTCCCTACGATAGAAAGCTTAGCTTCTTTTTTAGTTTTAATAATTTGAGAGAATGCAGAGATGATTGTTTCAATGTTTTTTACAGAAGAAATACGCCCAAGAGATAGTATTGTATTTTCTTTTCTTAAAATGTCATTCAGATTTTCTTTCATTTCAATACCAACAGGCATTACTTTTGTTTTTTTAAATTTATTAGTGAAAGAGTCTTTCGAAGTACAATACACTCGATGTGAAAGGAAAATAGCAATTTTAGTTAGAAAACTTCCCGACGGATGATTCCTCCACATTACAATATTTTTTCCAAACAGCCTCCAAAACAAACCTCCCAGCAAAACATACTCCTGATTCATATGTACAAAAACCGAAGTATATTTTTTGCGTAATTGCCAAATATATTTATAGAAATTAAAAGTATATTTAATTCTTGAAACACCATCTTCTTTTCCCAACGAAAATACTTTTACATTTTTTGGTAAGTCATATTCACCTTTTTCCAAACATATAACAGTTACCATTTCCGCTCTTTTAGAAAATTCTATAATCCACTGATGAAAAAACCCAAGGACTGGATCTTTGATATCTACTTTTTGTGTGATTATCAGAATATTCTTTTTCATATAATTAAACTTTATTTTTCTCTAAAGAATCTTTAAATATTTTTGCGTAGGAATGTATATCTCTTGGTATTTTAGACAGGACTACAGACTTACCTTCTTTTACTTTTTCTTTCTCTTTATTTTCGTTCAAAACAACATACTCTATTTTTTGTGATAAGACACTATCGTCATTTTGAGGAAAGATGTGTGCGTATTCTTTTGGAATGATTCCACCAATAGCACCCACGTCCGTTGTTATCACCGGGCAATCATTCAAAAGAGCCTCAACTAGCACTAGAGCAAATCCTTCGAACCAAGAAGCGAGTATAAGAGCCTTTGAGTGCTTCATATAGCTTCCAACATTATTACTCCAAGGAACGACAGTAATCTTATCTAAAACCCCTAGATCTTGCGCTAGGGCTTTATACAACGGCAATAAAGAACCGGAACCCAAAAGCACAAGTTTTAAGTTAGGTAATTTAGATGACGCCCTGGCAAATCCACGAATAATAGACTCGACATTTTTTTCTGACTCAAAACGACCAACATACAGAACGTAGTCACCCTCAATCGGTTTTTCAGTATTTACATTCATAATTTTATCAACATCGATGTAAATCTGTAAAACATCAATTTTATCTTCTAGTATTTTATATTTTTTTACGATTGAATCCTTCATACGTACAGCATCAACTCTTATTCTCTTTGCTGACTTTATAATGGGTTTTGAAAGAAAAACTCGAAGCTTATTTAGAGTAGAGTGTTTCAAGAAAAATGGACTCAATATGTCAGTGTGAACTTGAACATGAAGGGGTTTGTTGAAAAACTTAGAAAGGAAAAATCCAACCCAACCTTGTTCAAAAGGATCTTGCACGGAAATAACCCAATTAGAGTTTTTGTCGTTATTTAAAAGTTTATACCCAACAAAAAAACTTTTAATCAGAGAACTGAGCCTGCTTTTTGATGAAGTGGGGTGAATAAAAATATTCGAAGATAAATTATACACTCCTCTTTGTGAAGATGGTCTGGCCACCACCACGTGAACCTCTTCACCTAAAGAAGAAAAACCTAAGAACCTTTCATGAACAGAACTTTTTGGTTCGAATAATTTTATATCTGTCCCAATGAATAAAACTTTCATAATAATTTTTTAAAAAGATTTTCCAGCTCGTCAACTGTTTTATCAATACTAAATTTTTTTGAATCTTCTTTTGCGTTTTTATAAAGTTTATTTCTTAATTCTTCATTTACCAAAAGATTGTTTAGTATTTCTGGTAGATTATCTATTTTTGTCTTTTCAACCAAAATACCGTTTTCTCCATCTTGTATTATTTCATTTAAATTCCCTGCATCTAGAGCGACAACGGTTGACCCGAGCATCATCGCTTCAACCAGCTGAAAAGAGAAGCTTTCGAAAGAAGATGGAAGTACAAACAAAGTTCCCCCAGCAATAACAGACATCAGCTCTTCTCTTTTTAAAGATCCAAGGAAATGTACTTTATCAGACACCTTGTTTTCAATCACTAGTTTCTCAAGTCTTTCTTTATCTTCTCCTTCTCCCACGATTACAAGATCGGCATCTACTTTAGAGATAAGAGAGACCAAGATATCAAAACCTTTCCACGGAACAAGTCTGCCTGATGAAACTATTGTTTTTTTATTAAACTTTTTAGGGTTTATATTTTCTGGAATACTAACCCCATTATAAATTCTTTGCAACTTCTGACTCTCTACCCCCCACAAAGATACAACTCCTTTAAAATAATCACTCGGTGTTATCACAAAGCCAGCTTTTCTTACCACAAACTTTTGAATAGACCGTAAAAGCTCGACTCGAAAACCATATTTCTTTTTTTGAAAATCATCAATACTATCTTTTACCCCAAATCTTTGGACTCCCTGCTCCCACGCAAAATCCCCTGGTACACGAACTACTATCGGTTTTTGAAGTAGTTTAGCGGCTAAAACAGATGGTAGCCCCACACTCACAGTATCTTGAGCCAAAACAATATCAGCCCACAGAATCTTTTTAAAGACTTTTATGAAATATAAGAAATGTCTAATAACACTCGGATATTTTCTAACAATTCGAAAAGGTAAAACTTTCACCAAGTGACCTCGCTTTTTAAATTCACCTTCAACAAGAACCGCATATGTTGCTGGTCCTCCTATTTCTGGTGGATATATTCCTGTAGCGATTAAAATTTTCATATATTTTCAAAAAGATTATTCATATCTTTAGAAATAATATCCCAGTTGTAAGATCTCAATACCAAGTCTTTTCCATTTGTTTTTATACTCTCTGCCAACTCTTTGTTTTGCAAGCGAAGTATTCCTTCTTTTATAGAGTATTTGTTTTGAGGATTTACCAAAATACCAGTAACACCATCTTCTACAAAATCAACTATACCTCCGACGGGTGTAGCCACGACAGGAAGATTCGAAGCCATCGCTTCTAAAAATGAGTTCCCTAGGCCCTCTGAAAGTGACGTCCTAATAAAAATATCTGACACAGAAAAATGGAGAGGGATTTCTTTATGCGGTAAAAATCCAAGAAACAAAACTCTGTCTGAAAGATTTAATTTTTTAACTAAATTTTCTAGATATCCTTTAAGTACTCCGTAACCGATAATTAAAAATTTATAGTTTGTTGGTAAAAGAGACATTGCCAAGATTACATCTTCGATTCCATTTTTAATCACAAGACGAGACGCGGTAACTAAGGTCACATCACCATCTTTTATATTTAATTTTTCTTTTAGTATTGACCTTTCTTCTTCCGAAAATCCTCTAGCGAAATTTTTAATATCTACTCCGTTTGGTATTACTTTTATATTCTTACCATTCATAGATAACGCAAAGTCTGCTAAGTAGTGAGAGATCACTTGGATGGAATCTGCTTTTTTAAAAATAGTTTTAAAAAGCGGGTAAACTAAAAAAACTCTTCTTTTAATATATTCTATTGGATCTCCTTCTTGAAGCGTTAGAATAAACTTTGACGAAGGAAAACGAAGCTTTAAAAACAAAGCCCCGAAACCTGCATAATTTGCCATAATAGACCAAAAAATATCATATTTATTTTCTCTCATTAAAGTAAGACACCTGAAGTAGACAAGGAATGGGAATAAATATTTTTGTAAATTAAACAAAACTTTCCCTATAAATGTTTTGTGATTTACCCGAAAACCAACTCGAAACACTCTAACATTGCCAATCTTTTCAACTCTTTTATTTGCCGACCCAATAAGAGTAACCATATCGAAGAAGGTCGAAATACTTCGGTCTGTTATCTCTTTCACGGCCACTTCTGCCCCTCCAACAAATTCTGGGTAATATACCAATGAAATAATAAGGGTTTTTTTAGGCATAAATATAATCAAATAATACATAAAAAAGCTACTTTTAGCCATTATTTACATTTGACAAATTTATGTTAATATAGTCTTAATGATTTTGAGGAAAAAACTTTTTATATTTCTAGGTGACATACTCGCTTTAGCTGGTTCTTTTTTTATTACCATATTTATTAGCTTCCCTAAAAATTTTGAATACCAAATCAGTCTACACGCAGGACCATTTATATTGATGTACATAACTTGGATCTTAATTATTTACGTCTTTAACCTTTATGATAACCACAACATTCGCCCAACGGTTTTAACCTTACAAAAAATATTTTTAGCTCTTTTGATTTCAGGAATCGTTGGTATCGCGATGTTCTATCTCTTCCCTATTTTTGAAATTACCCCAAAGAGTAACCTAATTATAAACATCCTGTCGTTTGGAATACTTTTTATTGGATGGAGAAGAATTTCATCGAGTATCATATCCGGACAACTCGTAGAAAAGGTAGCGATACTCGGAGTACGCGAAGAGGCGCAAGAACTCTTCAATACGCTAAGTCAAAAAAACAGTGTTGGATACAAGGTGGTAATAATCAGTGAATCAATCGATGAAATATTAAATTCTGATTCTAAAATAACTAAGATTATCCTTGCCCAAAATATTGATACAAATGTGCTAATGAAGATAACAAAAAGAGGTCTTCAAACAATAACCCTCTCAAAAGCATATGAGGAAGTTTTTGAAAAAATTCCAGTTAGTCTTATGGATGATGATATGACTGTAGAAATATTGTCAAAAAGTCAAAATATATTCTACCGACTCACTACGCGAGTGATAAGTATCTCGATAGCACTCATTATAATCTTGGTAACTCTACCGATAACCATACTTTGTGGAATATTAATTAAATTAGAGGATAAAAGAAGTATATTCTATAAACAAAAAAGAATCGGAAAAGATCACGAACAATTCTCGATCTGGAAACTTCAATCAATGAAACAAAACGCCGAAGGGACAGAGGCGGTTTGGGCAGAAGAAAAAGATCCAAGAATTACAAAATTTGGAAAAGTCCTAAGAAAACTCCATATTGATGAAATCCCTCAAATGATAAACGTAGTAAAGGGTGATATATCTCTTGTTGGTCCAAGACCTGAAAGACCAGAGTTTGTTGAGAAATTAGAAAACGAAATCCCCTACTATTTCCTACGACATTCTATCACTCCGGGTTTTACTGGATGGGCGCAGATAAAATATAGATACGCTAGAACCGTGAGTGATTCTCAAGATAAATTTGAATATGATTTGTACTATTTAAAAAATAGAAATATCTTTTTAGATATTGGAATCATCTTGAAAACTGTTCAGATTATTTTCACTCACTAGGTCAGAATAGAGCGTAAAAGTCTTACCCAGCATTTCCTGAAGGGTAAATTTTTCCTCTATTAGTTTTCTAGCATTCTGTCCTCTTTTTTCTCTTTCTTCTTTATTTAAAATTAAAAAAGAAAGTTTATCAGTAAAACCTTTTGTGTTTTTTTTACCAACCAAAGCTCCCACAGATTCATTCACTATCTCTGGGATACCGCCCACAGATGAAGCGATAACGGGTACACCATAAGACATGGCTTCTAGTATTGTCATAGGGAAACCTTCCCATAAAGTAGGAAGAACAAAAATATCTGCGGATTGTAGGTAGTCACCTAACTCACTTCTAGTTGTAGTTCCCAAAAATGACACACTTGAAGAAATGTCAAATCTTTTTGCGCTTTCTTTGTATTCCTCCATCAGTGGTCCATCACCGATTATTTTAATATTTGCTTTTGCTTGAATATCTTTTGGAAGATCTGAAAAAGCTTTGAAAAAAAATGGCAAATTTTTAGGCATTGCCAATCTTCCAATAAAAAGTATTTCTACTTTTTCTTTATATTCTCGAATAAAGTTTGGAGGAGTTTCTACCGCATTATATATTTGGACTAAATATTTTTCTTTTAAGATAGCATATTTTTTCGCCAAATTATAATCAAAATTAGAGACACAGATTATTTTATCAGTAAAAAGTGAGGCGAATCTTTCCGCCACAACTGCAATCATTCTTCTCAAGACTGGCGTGCCTGGAGTAAAACTCCAGCCGTGGGCAGTAAAAACTGTTTTAAATTTTCCAAGTAAAGAAATCCTACCTAAAAATCCCGCTGCCCCACTATGTGCATGCACAATATCTGGATGTATTTCATCAATAGTTTTTCTAAGTAATAAAATAGCTTTTAACGCCCGAATCGGATTGAAACTATTTGCAACATATTGGTTTATGTATGTTTTAGCACCCAACTTTTCGGCTTCTGATTTCATCCAGCCCTCACTTCCTGTTATAAGATAAACTTCATGTGATTTTTCACGAGCATGCTTAATCAAAGAAAGTAAGTGAACTTGAGCTCCGCCTATTTCACTTTTGGTTATTAGATAAACTATTTTCATTTTATAAAAACTAAATCTGGTTAAAGAAGTAAAGCTCTATCTCAGGGAAAGTTTTTATAGATTCTTCTATATATTTTTCTAATCTTTTTGTTTCAACTGATTCAGGATTTATTTCTTTTGCTTTTTGAACATATTCTCG
Organism: uncultured Candidatus Saccharibacteria bacterium; assembly: GCA_964550665.1. Classification (GTDB taxonomy): domain Bacteria; phylum Patescibacteriota; class Minisyncoccia; order Phycocordibacterales; family CSBR16-119; genus JAUPTX01. The sequence continues at coordinate 3,888 of CAZJZW010000009.1, read as the reverse complement.
AGCTTTCACAAAGTCTCGACGATAAAGTGAGATCACGGACTTCATCCAATATGGTTGAGGATGTTTTGCACTTAAACTTATCGCTTTATCTAGAACCATATCTGCCTCATTTAACTTGTTTACCCCAAACAACAAATGGTAGATATACATGTCAGCAAGATTTAAATGGGTTCGGAAATGATTTGGATTATTTGTCACATATTCTTCATACCCTTTTGTTATAACTCCTAGCTCTTCCACTAAAAATTTAACTTTTTCTGGATTCTCTAAAATCTTAGTATCTTCAGCAATACCCTTTTGGAAATCAGTAGATATTCTCCAGAGAACACCGGCTCTATCAACTTTTGTATTGAAGAGTTTTTCGTATAAAGGAATTCTTTTTTCTGCAGATCCTACAGTTCTGATTTCGCCATTTACATTTTGAATACCCCAAAAAGGTAGGGTTCCAAAAAACAAAGACCATCCAAAAGATAACATTAGGATAGAACCTATGGCATATTTACATTTATCACCCATAAGAATATGGTTCGTGTTTACAGTATTTTCATTTCTAACTTTGTTAAACAAATATACTGATAGAGCCAACATAAGTCCGAGCATCACATAAGATATGGTTGTATCAAAAGCTGTTTGAAGTTCGAGCAAGTGAACAAAAAAATAGGTTATCAAAACAGATGCCAGAATCACGTCTTCTCTATTTTTCGTTTTAAATAAAACATACAAAAGTGAAATGAACAAAACAATATACAGAATAAAATACAACGTAACACCAACATACCCCGTGTCTATACCTTGATCCAGAACAATATTGTGAGCTCTGTCAAACCACGGTTCATTACCGTATTGTTCAGTTAGAATCCTGTTATCAAAATTTTCTTGGAAGGCGACTGTGAAATTATCACCTCCCCAGCCAGTTAAGGGTTTTTCATTTATAGACTCTTTTGCAATATCCCAAACAAGAGGACGAGCTAAGGTAGATTCTTTTTCATAAATTTTACGAACAAACCCATTGTCTGCCAAAAGCGAATATATCGTAAAATGTAAAGTTAATATAGATACCACAAAGAAGGAAATTCCTAAAATATTTCTAGTCTTTATATTTTTAATTTTCGAAATTAAAAATATAAATAAAAGAATACCGATAGATGCAAAAAGTGCCATAGAAGAGGCTTTCGCACCACCCAAGATACTCGATATTCCTGTATAGCCACCTCGTGTATTTAAAAGAAAAGGATTTAATACAATCAAAAATGGTAATAAGTACTCATACCACTCTATTTCTTTTTTTGTTTTAGAAAATAAATAGTAAATAGAAAGTAAAAATGCCCCTAGAAGATACATCGCTGCAAAAGACGAGTTTCCAAACATAAACCCATCATATGGACTTGTTTTAAATATTAGATCAAAACCTTGTGGCCCCAACAGTGAGAAAAAAGAATAAACAGCAGAAGTAAACAAAACAACCTTTATAAGTTTTTCTCTGCTCTCTCTTTCCGAAACAATCTGAACTAGAAATAAAATAAAAACAGCCAAATGAGTTAGATAAAAAAGTCCAGATGTTCTTTCAGCTCGTGACCAAAAGGAGGTCGCAAAGTCAGCCCCTAAAATAGCACATATGAAGAGGTACACGAGATAAACACCGAAAGCTAAAAGTATGGGCGACTTTAAAAAAGAAAACTTATTTTTTTGATTAAATAAATAAAAAGCTAGTCCAATGACAAAAACAGCAGTAAAAAGAGTAAGCAGAAGAAATCGAGACGATGAACCCTGATATAAAAAAGATTTAAAGATAAAAAAAGGAAATATGGCAAAAAAGCTATATATTCCATATTCTAAAAACGTAATAAATCCACTTTTCTTATTTTCTATAAACATGACAACATTATACATAAAAGAAAAGCCCTGCGCCAAGGCGCAGGGCTAGAAATCACGGAATCGATCCAGACCGAACATAAGTTGGAATAATTCCTCCAATATTAGAGAGAATTATGTCACGATCGTTCGTACTTCCAGTGTATTTGGTGACACCGTCCATGTTTACATCTGAATCCAGATAGCCTCCGGTCGTGTTCGTTGGAACAATGCCTCCGATGTCTTGAAGCACCAAATCACGGTCATTGTTACCTCCGGTGTATTTGATTAAACCGTCACCGTTCACATCACCATCCCAAAGACACCAAGAGGATCCAACCTTCTTTCTCGAATCTATCCCAAAAACAGAAGTTTCCCCGAGAGTAAAGTCGATCGTATCCGAAAGACTTATAGGTGTTGCCGTCATCACTCCAAGATGGTTGCGATGTTTTACCGAAACGTAGTAATCACCTGGAAGTGAATCTATAACCGGTGGAGATACTCCGTCTACCCCAACGATATCTCCGTCTTTCTGCAAGAGTGCCGGTATTGATCTTAGAACACTTGTTGGATTTTCTGGATTTCTCACTTCTACGAGAACCCAGTCAATAACGGATTGATCACCAGAAACCTGCAGAACCTCTGAAGAAGTTGTTTTACCTAGCTCGTATGGGTCGCTGAATGGGATCAATCCTTGAACGCGCAAGTCATCCCTTATAGAAGAGGTGTTCTGGTTAAATGAGCCCGCAAGAAATGTTCTCAAATGCAAAGATTGACTCGGAACTGAAGAGCCAAATATGGCCACACTATCGGTGGTTAATGTTCCTATATTAGAAACCAAAGATCTCACTGCGTAAATTCTAAAAGTCACCTGTTCAAACCCACTCACTCTAAAGTTATTGAGTGGAATTGACCATTTATTCCAAGAGATATTTGATTCTTCTAATGAAACAGTGTCAAGCGACCCAACGTACACATCTCGATATGATCGAAAATGTAAACTCTTTGGACCAGTCTCATTCCTTTTATACCAAAAAGAAATGGAGTCAATAACAACAGAATAGCCACCAGCAACAAAAAATCGAAATTCGATCCAGTCGTATAACCAATTACCCCCGGTGGTATCTGTATGCCATCCTCTAACTCTAGCAGCTCGATCTAAAATTGATCCAGATACACCCGTAGTAAAAAAGGACATACCTTCAACAGGAAATAGGTTGCTGTAGGCTACTGGGTTTACCTGTAATGAACTATGACTAATAAACGTTGGAGATAGCGTTGACCCTCCTTCCGCTTCAAAGTCCCACCTTATAAGGGTTTGAGCATTAAGATTTAAAAGAGCGAAACAAAACAACAGAAGGGTGATGAACTTTTTCATTGGTAAAAGGGTTTTGTTTTTTGGTAATTCTATCAATTTACAAAACAAAAAACCACCCTTTCGGGTGGTTTTTTGTGAGTTTACACTCAAGTTAAAGTCTAAACTAAATAATTAGTTAAGAGCTTTGTAACTTGTCTTGAATGAATCAAGGTTTGAAGTGTATCCTGTTCCTGATATTACAGCAGAATCTGTTGTAGACCAGTCAATAGCTCGGATAAGAGCTCTAAATTGACCTGCTGCTCCAGCTGTTGGAAGCTGTACAGTTGCAGTCATTTCAAATGTCTCTTCTTCACCATCTTCGATCAAGTAATTACCGTTAGCAGTTTGATCATCGTCAGTTGTGTTAACAACTGTCACAGATACTCCACCAATAGTAGATGTTCCTGATCTTTCAACTCCAACTACTGTACCGTTTCCAGTTGTTGTCAGAGAAGCTGCTGCCGCTGAAGACACATACACTGCATCTCCCATAGCTTTGACTTTGAACTTGATAGTAAATTCACCCACGTCATCATTAGCTGATTGACCAGATGTAACTGAAGTTGATGTAGATACTAGAGAAACCATGATTCCTTCTGTTCGGAATTCTTGAGCTTCTCCTGTAGCTGTACCAGATTTTTCTGAAGAATCAGAAAGTTGGTCACCTTCTTCGTTTTCAA
>CAZJZW010000008.1:20648-26265 GCA_964550665.1 uncultured Candidatus Saccharibacteria bacterium | reverse complement strand
TTTTTAATGTGTTAACCATAATATAAATTATCGTTATTAATAAAGAGTGAAGGTTCTGCCTTTTATTGACAGCTCCCACACTTGTTCTGTTCTATACTTTTAATAGATATTTCTATCTCTTAAAAGACGCCACCTCGTTTTGAAATTCTCCAAAACATAAGGCATACAATTTATCGAAGATAAATGTGTACCTGCCTTGTCGACACGGCGGATACCGACCAACTGAATTTAAAATGAAAAATAGATTCAACAACTTTTGTTTACACAAAAATTTTTAAATTATTTTAAGATTAAAACGATTTTTGAAAAAACCGTAAAACCTATATTTTATTTTCAATGATCAAGTTTCCTCGATAAGAAAAATAAAGGCAATTTATTTTTCGAACCGATGAATAGTTCTACACTACTAAATAAAAGTAACAGAGAAACTACTCGGATTCCATTTTAACCTTTTGAAATCAAAGACTCCAAAAAGCTTTGTGGATAACCTAGCGAAGTTTCAGGCTTTACACTGTGACTTCACCGGATACTACATAATCGCATATTTTGAGCAAAATTACAATAGAACGTATGTTTTAGAGCTCTCTTACAAAATACATGCGATTCAATAATGGAGACGGGCTAGTAAAGGTTTTATTACAAAAACACTAAAGAATTTCTTAGATAAGAGAATATTTACTCCATCTTTTTTCACCAACTCTTTTAAGGACATTTTCTTCTACTAGAGCAGTGAGTTCTCTTTGGATTGTTTTGGCAGAAATATCTGGGAAAGAAGTAGTAATATCGTTTACACTAACTTCTCCTTTTTCTCTTATTATTTCTATTATTTTAGGCCTTCTTTCATTAGATTTTGGCTTATTTATAGAGGGTAAAAATTCTTTATAAGAAAATGGTGGTATCTGTGCCACATCTTTTTCTTTGATTTCTGGTTCTGGTTTTTTAATTTGTTTTGGATTGATAAAGGACATTTCTTTGTCCTTTATAAGAGACATTTTTTCTGGAGATTTTTGTCCTTTATAAATAGACTCTTCTTTTACCTCAAATAAACTTTTTGAAAGAGAAATCTGGTCAGCCAAACTCTCCCCTATTTTTAGATCTTCTATTTGATTAAAGCTTTCCCTTTTTTGTTTATCTCGAAGAGATGAGATAAGTTCAATTAAAACAGACTTTAAAATCCGAGCATTCATATCAGAAATAAAACCAACAGAAGATGCCACTTCAACTAATGAGATAACCTCCCAGGATTTATTTATCGTCCTAGCGATAACAAAATATATATCTCCAGAAAAAGAGTGGGACATCGACCTGGTTTGAGCGATAAGATCGACTCCACACTCTCTGATTCTGTTTCTGATAGGATCGTTCGCACTGATCAAATCTGTAACCATGTAAAGGGCGGTAGAGATCTTCTCTGCCTTCTTAGACATATTCATAAAGACCGCTTCGTGAGATAGCTTTTGTCCGAGAAAGCCCGGGACTTTGTTTGAGTCTTTTTTGTCTGTTTGATAGGAATTAGTGTCCATGTCTTTTATTAAGATTAACTAATAGTGGTTATTTTTGTCCATTATATATATTTGACCGAAAAAGACAAAAGACAAAAACACAATCATCACTTTAGAAAAAGCTGTCAAGTTAAACACGCAATACACACAATATTTACAACGTATGTGGAGTTTCTTGTGATACAATATGTGCATCTATGGGAAGAAAACCAATCAAAAATAAACTACAGACAAAAAAAGAGGGTGTAAAAAAACGAGTATCGAAAAATGAGGATTATGAAGAATCTGAGCTTTTTGGCGTGGGCCTTAGACCAGAAACAAAACAAACTATTTTGGTTGTTGTGCTTTTTGTTTTTTCACTATTTTTTATATTAGCTGGATTTGGCGCGGCCGGAGTTGCGGGAGACTTCACGTTTAAGAATCTCAAAAAACTATTTGGTGTCGGCTATGCCCTACTACCGATAATTTTGATGCTTGTTGGTTTGTCGATGGCAAAAGTAGAAAAACAGAAGATGGGTATTGTTAATGTTGTTGCTTCTCTTTTGTTTTTACTTTCAGGGCTCGGATTTATCAGTATCGTTGCTGGAGTAGATAACGCTGGGGCTTTGGGCAGAATCTCTGCTTGGCCTTTTCTAAAACTTTTCGATGTCTATATCGCTGCCCTCTTTTTGCTCGCTCTGGTTTTCATCTCTCTTATTTTACTTTTCGAAGAAAGATTGAGTCTTAAATCTATCGGTGGATTTTTCGGAAAGATTTTTGGTAGAAAAGAAAAAACAGAAGAAACTGGAGAGGAGGTTGATGAATTTTATGAAGATGAAATAGATGAAGATCTTGAGCCAGAAGAAGTGCCAGAGGAAGAACCAATGCCAAAACCACAAGCTCCTATAAAAGAAGACAAGGATGGTCTTGGAATGATGGCAAATTTTAAATCTTCTGAAGAATACAAAGCTCCCCCACTTTCACTTCTCAATAAAAATAATGACAAGGTTGTAACAGGAGATATTAAAGCAAATTCAGTCATTATCAAAAGAACATTGGCAAACTTTGGTATTGATGTTGAGATGGATGAAGTAACTATCGGACCAACTGTTACCAGATACTCACTCAAACCTGCCCAAGGTGTCAGACTTGCTAAAATCGGTGCGCTTTCAAATGAGCTCCGTCTAGCACTCGCTGCAAAAGCAATCAGAATCGAAGCTCCGATTCCAGGGCAATCACTTGTTGGTGTAGAAATCCCGAACCAAGTCAAAGCTCTCGTCGATATCCGGTCTCTGATATCCGAAGAGATTTTCCAAAAAAATCCGAAGCCTCTAACTGTAGCTCTCGGTAAAAGCGTCACCGGAAAAGCACATTACGCCAATATAGCTAAAATGCCTCACCTTATTATCGCCGGGGCAACTGGTGCTGGTAAGTCTGTTGCTGTTCACGCGCTTATCACATCCCTCATTTATAGAAATGGGCCACAGGACCTACGGTTTATTATGATCGACCCTAAAAGAGTTGAACTTACTCTATACAACAATATCCCTCACCTTTTAACACCAGTTATCACTGAGCCCAAAAAAGCAATCATCTCACTTAAGTGGGCTGTTGGAGAAATGGAAAGACGATACGATATTTTAGAAGGTCATGCTGTTAGAGATATCGAATCCTACAACAAAAAGAAAGCAGATGACGAAGAGATGGAAAATATGCCTTACATCATCGTTATTATCGATGAGCTTGCTGATATTATGATGAGCTATCCAAGAGAACTCGAGGCTGGAATCGTTCGCCTTGCGCAAATGTCTCGAGCTGTTGGCATCCATCTTATCCTTTCAACTCAACGTCCATCAGTCAACGTTATTACTGGACTTATTAAGGCCAACGTTCCGGCTAGAATCGCTCTTCAAGTATCTTCTCAGATAGATTCACGAACAATCCTCGATGCAGCGGGTGCTGAAAAACTTCTCGGTGCCGGAGATATGCTATACTCTTCCGGCGACATGAACCAACCGGAAAGAATCCAATGTGCATACATCTCTGAAGATGAAGTAAAGAAAGTTGCAGGATATTTAAAAAATCAATATAAGGATGAACTTCCTGACGATATTAACCTCAGTGAAGTTGGTATTAGTCGAGAATCTACTATTTTTGATAGTGGAGACTTAAGTGATGGTGATCAAGACGACTTGTTCGAAGAAGCGAGAGCGATTGTTGTTAGTAGTAAAAAAGCTTCGACTTCATATCTTCAAAGGAGATTGAAGATCGGATATTCGAGAGCCGCTAGACTTATTGATGAACTCGAACAAGCGGGTGTTGTTGGAGAAGCAAATGGATCGAAAGCTAGAGAAATATTAGTAAACGGAGGAAGTAACTTACCGAATGATTATGAAAACGATAGCGATAAAGATTTTAGAGAAGATGAGGAAGAGGAATCTGAAAAAGGTTATTAAAAACATATTCATTTTTGGATTTTTCTCATTCATCGTGTTATACGCGATTTTAAATACTCGTCTCATTTCTCAGGGTATAGATTTAAGTATAAACGGCATAGAAAATGGTAAAATATACGAGGAAGGTACATTGGAGATTACTGGAAATGCCAAACGTGCGAAACACGTATTAGTGAACGGCAGAGAGATAAACCTCAACCAGGAAGGTACATTTACCGACTTTTTGGTTCTCTTGCCGGGCTATAATATAATAACAATAAGTGCTGAAGATAAGTTTGGTAAAATTACAAAAAAAACCTTTGACATAGTAAGGAAAGAAGAAGTTATTAGTTTAGAGAGCTCGTTGCAGGGCGCGTTATAATTTTATATGGCATTAGCAAAGAAAAAAGATAAGCCAATGAAGAAAGTCGAGGAACGAGGAGATGCAGAAACAACTGCAAAAAATGTTTTGGATACTATTAAGATGATCCAAACAAAATTTGGAGAAGGATCAATCATGAAAATGGGAGATTCACCAAAAGTAAATATAGATGTCATCCCAACAGGGTCACTCGGTCTTGATGCGGCTCTTGGTATTGGTGGAGTTCCTCGAGGAAGAATTATTGAAATATTTGGACCGGAGTCTTCTGGTAAAACTACCCTCTCACTTCACATCGTAGCTGAGGCACAGAAAAAAGGAGGCGTCTGTGCTTTTATCGATGCTGAACATGCGATGGATCCTGACTATGCTGCAAAACTCGGTGTTAAAATCGACGAACTTTTGATATCTCAACCGGACACAGGAGAACAAGCACTAGAAATCGCTGAAAGCCTGGTTCGCTCTGGAAGCATCGATGTTATTGTTATCGACTCAGTAGCTGCTCTAACACCAAAAGACGAGATAGAGGGCGATATGGGGGCCCACCACTTAGGTAAACAAGCTCGCCTTATGTCTCAAGCTCTCCGAAAACTCACAGCCCTAATGTCGAAAACAAAGACTGTTGTTATCTTCATTAACCAAATAAGAATGCAAATTGGAGTAATGTTCGGAAACCCAGAAACAACAACAGGAGGAAAGGCTCTAAAGTTCTACTCTTCTATCAGAATGGACATCCGTAAAATAGCTCAAATTAAAAAAGGTGAGGAGGTGGTTGGTTCTCGAACACGAGTAAAGGTCGTGAAGAATAAAGTTGCAGCACCCTTCAAACAAACAGAGTTCGATATCATTTACAATGAAGGTATTTCTCTTGAAGGTGAAATACTTGCATTAGGCGAAAGTATGGGTATTATAAAAAAGTCTGGAGCTTCATATAGTTACCTACCAGGTAAAGATGAAAAATCCGAAGTGAAACTTGGCAGAGGATACGATGCCACACGACAATTATTAAGAGATAGGGAATTCAAAAAAACTCGCGACGAAATCCTCAAGGAGATCAAAGCAGGCTTGAAAAATTTGTAACATGCTCGACTACAACGAAATACGAGAACGAAAAATAATCATTCACGAAGGTGAACCATGGGAAGTACTAGATTCTCATGTCTTTCGAAAACAACAACGAAAACCAGTAAACGCGACGAAGCTTAAAAACCTGATGACAGGAAGAGTTTTAGAATACTCATTTCACGTTTCAGAAAAAGCTGAAGAGGCTGACATCAGTAAACGACCAGCAAAATATATTTTTGAGAAAAAAGGAGAATATT
>CAZJZW010000008.1:17590-20548 GCA_964550665.1 uncultured Candidatus Saccharibacteria bacterium | reverse complement strand
GGGCTTTGAGTTTAGAAAGATCACATCACATACCCTACACCTTCTGGTGTTGGTTTTGTGCGGACCAAATCATTCACTTCTGGACCATTCGAGACGGTTCCCACGAGAATTCCCAGGTGTTCCTCAACAAGATCCAGGAAACTCCTAAAAGAACCGGTGATGTCAGTGTCTCTCTTGATGCGAGAGCTATCCCAAGCATCAAATTGTTTGTATGTGGCCACACCTCCACCTTTCGAGAAACACACACTAACACTTCCCGTAACACCGGGAGAGAGCACATCTACTTTTGTCATGTACAGTTCGTCAACACCAGCCAACTCACAGGCATACTGGAGGTCAGGAAGGTCTAGCCATCCGATACGTCTTTTACGTCCAGTTGTCGAACCGAATTCCTTACCAGCTTCACAGATAAGGTCTCCACTTCCATCGAGAAGCTCGGTGTCAAAGGGTCCGCTACCAACTCTGGTATTGTACGCTTTGAACACTCCAATCACCCTACCTTTTTTTGCTTTTCCTGGCAGACCGAGCCCAACAGGTGCATATGAAGGTAAGCAATTGGAAGACGTAACGTACGGATAAGTTCCGTACGTATTATCCAGCATCACAGACTGAGCGCCTTCGGCCAAAATCCGGATATCGCTTCTGTCTGTGAATATCTCGTGCACTTCTCCATCTGAGAGAAAGAAGTTAGCTTTGGCGACACTGATGTTTTCGGTAAGCCAGACAAGTGCATCAAACCATTCTTCAAATTCCTCAAACAACAGACCATCGAATGACTCTTCTCTGTACGTATCCTTGTAGATTCTAGACTCTTCCAAATAAAGGTCCCACTTCACTGACTCACGCACTTTTGGCGAGTTGATGTATTTGGTAAAACCACTGACTCTCAGGCCTGAACGATTAGCTTTGTGAGCATACGTTGGACCAATACCTTTTCCGGTCGTACCAAGAGCTCCATTCATCTTTTTATCGATCACCCTTTCATAAGGGGTAATCAAGTGAACAAGCTCAGAAAGGTAGATAGTTTTCGAGTCAAAGCCAAGGGCTTGGATCTCCTCCACCTCTTTCTTTAAAAGCACCGGATCGATCACGCAGCCAGGCCCGATAAAATTTACACGGAGCTTGGCCAAGATACCAGCCGGTACAACATGAAGCACGAGCTTCTTTCCTTCGTGAATCACTGTGTGCCCAGCATTTGGGCCACCATTGAAACGCGCTGACACCTGATAGAACCCAGGAATAAGTGCAAGCTTTTGCGCAATCTTGCCCTTACCCTCATCTCCAAACTGAAGACCTACAACTACGTCGTAGATTATTTTGATTAAACTTTTCATCTCTTGGGGTTTTAGGTTGGGCAAAGCCCGTTTGTGTTAACGTTCAAAAATCCTTGTAAAATTTACAGGAATTTGGGTAAAAGGTCAATCAAAAAGCCCGGCGCGAAGCGCCGGGCTTTTTGATTGTTATCTAACTACGAATGGGATGAGTCCCATGATTCTCGCTCGTTTGATGGCATTTGCCAAAGCTCGTTGATTCTTTGCAGTTAAACCATTTCTCTTTCGAGAGATCATTCTTCCACTTGGATTCAAGAATTGTTTCAAAACAGCAGTATCTTTATAGTCGATATGTTTTACGTTGTTTGATGAGAAAAAATCTTGCATATCAATTCTTTAATGTAATAATTTATTTATTCTTAAAACGGTATATCTTCTGGATTTATATCATCTTCATCTGGATACTCGATAGTATCAAGATCAGGTGCTTTTTGTTCTACTTCTGCTCCTTTTTTAGCTGCGCCATATGATGGAGATGAGCCAGCGCCGTCAGAAGAACCTCGTGAACCAAACTGAATATTGTCAGCGATGATTTCTGTTCGATAGTTTTTCTTTCCGTCTGCTTCCCAACTTCTTGTTTGAAGTCTTCCTTCAACCATGATATTGCTTCCCTTTTTCATATATTGAGCAACTGTTTCTGCTTGGCGACCGAACACCACAACGTTGTGAAATTCAGTAGCTTCTTTTTTCGAACCATCTTTATCACGCCAAACTCTATTTGTCGCGACACTGAAGTTCGTAACCTTCATACCTGTTGGAAGAGATTTCATCTCAGGATCCCGAGTTAAATTCCCTATGAGCATTACTTTATTTAAATACATATGTATATTGTAAACAAAAGTAAAAGGTATTACAAGGCAACTTCTTCGTCGATTAATTCATCTATTTTCTTATCGACAGCCTCTTCGTCGATTGGTAATGCTTCTACGTCTGCCATATCTTCTGAAGAAGGTCGTCTCACCGGCTTTGCAAGTTTTGGAGTATACATCGTATTTTCTCGCACTGTCTTGATGATAATGAATCGAAGAACATTAAGATCAGAATCTGCCATCTTTTTAACTTCGGCGACAGCTTCTGGTTCTAGCTCAAATTTAATCCAACCAAAATATGCTGATGTAAATCGAACATTTTTGTTTTCAATCTCTTTCGTCATTTCGTAAGCAAGTTTGATTTGATTTGGATATTCATCTGAAATTACAGCTCCTCCAAGAGAAGTTATTTTTTCTTTGATTTTTCCAACTTCTTTTGCAACTCCTTCTTCAGAAATTGTTGGGATGAGGTTGTATCCAATCTCGTAAATTGTTTTATCTGATTTTGACATTTTTAAATGAAAATAAGGCCTTTCGGCCCGTTTATAATTACCCTGCCACAGCAGGAATAGTATGCTTATTTCGGACCAAGGGATACCTCACAATGTAGGCATCCAATAAGCTACCCGACAATACTAGCAATTAAGTGTAGTTTGAGCAAGCCCTAAAAGTGTTGAGCCAAGAGAAAAGCCCGGACCGTTTGGTACCGAGCTTTTCCCATAGATAGCCTCAAAGTGTAGTACTTCGGGACAAAATACGGGGTTTCCTCAAAGAGGATAATGAACGAGCTTTTTGGCCCACGGCAGGGGCGGGAACAC
>CAZJZW010000008.1:10635-17490 GCA_964550665.1 uncultured Candidatus Saccharibacteria bacterium | reverse complement strand
GCAAAATCAATTTGTTTTCGAAATTCTATTTCTTGCGGAGCTCTTTTTTCACCTCTAAAATAATCGAGGCCACACTCCCCGACACTGACAGTCTTTTCTCCTAAGAGATTTTTGTAGTCTTCTTTATTAAAAATTTCATTGGCGACTTCGTTTGGATGAAGACCAATGCACGCAAATAGATTGTCGTGAAGTTTTGAAAGCCTGACAGCTTCTTTTGAAGTTTCCAAACTTGTACCGACAGTTAAAGTGCCGATATTGTCGGTTTTCATTTGATTAACAACTTCTTCTTGATCACTTTCAAAATCCGGAAGATTTAAATGTGAGTGAGAATCAAAATATTCAAAAGACATATTAGTCTAGTCGTTTAAAGATTGGCTCTGCTGGAGTTGTTCGAGTTCCGACGGCTTCCACTACCTTTGCCGATGTTTCTGGCATAAAAGGTTCGAGAAGTACTCCCATATAGAAAAGGTTGAGCATTAGTCTCGCGACGTCTTCCTTCGCAGAAAGTTCATCCACTTTTACTTTTTTGAATGGTTGTTCGGTTGCGATAAACAAATCCATTTCACGAACTTCATTCATAAGATATTCTAAAGCTTTTCCAACTTCAAAGTTTTTAAAGGCTTCGTGATACTCTGGTCCGACATGTTCTTTATCTTTCCAAACCGATGATTCTTCAGGGAGTTTAACGATTACATCATAGTTCTCTGCCATCTTTACGATTCTGTTTGTTAAATTTCCAATGCCATTTGCCAAGTTTGCATTGTAACTTTCTTTTATCATTTCCATGGAAATAGGAGAATCTTCAAACGCACTCACATTATAGGTTAGATAAAATCGAAGAGGGTCTGTACCAACTTCTTTTACAGCGTCGTATGGATTAATTACGTTCCCGAGGGACTTTGACATCTTTTTACCATCAGCGCCGTTTAAGAAACCATTAATTAACACCTTATCAGTATTTTTAATCCCCGCGGCCATAAGCATCGCTTGCCACATCGCTGATTGTTGACGAAGATTATCTTTCCCGGCGATTTGAATCGTAAATCCTTCTTCCCAGAAAGTTTTAAAGTTCTCACCCTTTGGCCAACCAAGTGTTGAAATATAGTTCACAAGAGCATCAAACCAAACATACATTACTTGGTCACTATCTCCTGGCACTGGAACACCCCAAGGCATCTTTTCTTTTTTTCGAGATATTGAAAAGTCTGCTAGACCTCGTTCAACGAATTTTTTAATTTCATTAAAACGAAAATCTGGTAAAACAAAGTTTTTATTTTGTTCATAGTAATCTAGAAGTGGTTGAGTGAAGTTAGAAAACTTAAAGAAATAATTTTCTTCACTGATAAGTTCGAGGTCTTTGTTTGGATGAATAGGACACTTACCGTCAACAAGCTCTGAATCTGTTTTTTCTAATTCACAGCCAACGCAATACTTCGCCTCGTATGGCGCTTTGTAAATATACCCATTTTTATCTACGAGGCGCCAGAATTCTTGCGCAGCTAAGACGTGATTTTCGTCAGTAGTTCGGATAAAATTTATGTCATCAGATAAATTTAAAATGTCTGATAGACCTTTGAATTTTTCAGCATACGAATCAACATAGGCTTGAACATCAATGCCTTCTTCTTTCGCTTTTTCCCAAATCTTTGTGCCGTGCTCATCAGTTCCCGTGTTAAAGAAAACTTCGTTCCCCATGAGTGTATGATATCTCGCCAAAGCGTCAGCTCTAATAATCTCCATCGCAAAACCAACGTGTGGATCTGAATTTACATATGGAAGTGTTGTTGTAATATAAATTTTTTTAGACATTTTAATTTAATTTCATTTTTTCTATCTCTTTTAATTTATTCGCTTCTAAATCTTTTATATACTCGAGTATCGTCACAGCAACAGGAATGGCGAGAATAAGTCCCCAGAATCCCGCCAAATTAATTCCTATCAAAACAGACAAGATAACAACCAGAGGTGATATCCCAGTAGCCTTTTGAACGATGAGCGGAGCAATGAGATAGCTTTCGAGTTGCTGGATAATAACATAAAGTGCGATAACCATTAAGGCAAGTGAGACTCCTCCGGAGGCAAAAGATAGTGTTACAGCTGGAACAGCGGCAAGGAAAATTCCAAAAGGGATAAGTTCAAATAGACCCGCAACAACGGCTAAAAGAAAAGCATACTCTACATTTAAAATCTTTAGTCCTATGAAAGTAAGTACGCCAATGATAAGCCCAAGCACCACTTGCCCACTTATCCAAAGAGCTATTTTCTTTTGAGCTCTTTCCCAAAGATTGATCGCATATTGCTCACTTTGTATTGGGGTTATGATCTTTAAGAAATTTTCTATTCCATCCTTTGAAATCGAAAGATAGAAAGATATAACTGCAACAAGTAAAACGTTTGCAATACCGCCGAAAAAGGTTGAGAGTGTGCCGACAAAACCAGAAGAAACATTGTTAAACACAAGCGCAAGATTAGATGCTATTTTATCTATTGATGAACTTCCTGTTATTTCATTTGCGATAGTTCCTGCACTATCTAGATTTCCTAGATCAACACCACCGATACTAGAAGTTCCTGGGAAAAATTCTGAAACGAAAGGAACGATGTTTATTAACTCTTGTAGTAAAACAGGAACAAAGAAATAAAACACCAACGAAAATATCGCGACGGTGATGATATACATCAGAGCAACAGAAAGTCCACGGCTAACACCCATTCGACTTTTCAAAGAGGTTGCGGAGGTTCCTATAAATGAAGCTATCACCACCGAGGTTAAAATCATTAAGATTAGAGATTTTATCTTAATTAAAGCAAATATAAGTAACCCTATGGAAACTATATTCCACAGTGTTTTAGAGGTTATGTTTACCGAATAGACTTTATTCTCCATAGGCCCATAATAACAGCTTTTAGAACCTTTTGGAACTAGGCTAATTTTTCTTTAAAATAAGAGTTGAGTTCGCTTATTTTTATTCTTTGTTGAGATCCTGTGTCTCGGAAACGTACAGTCACAGAGTCGTCATCTAAACTTTCGAAATCTACTACAACACAAAAAGGTGTTCCGATCTCGTCTTGTCTTCTGTATCGTTTTCCAATATTCCCATTATCATCAAAAACAACATTTTCAAATTCTGATTTTAGAATTCCAAACAAATCTTTTGATTTTTCTACAAGCTCAGGTTTGTTTTTAAGAAGCGGAGATACGGCTATTTTATAGGGTGCGATTTTAGGATTCAAAGCTAAATAAACTCTCGGTTCTTCACCTAAAGTATCTTCTCGGTAAGCTGAAGTAAGGATGGCAAGAACAGTTCTATCAAGACCAAAAGAAGGCTCTATAACATGAGGAACAAAAACTTCGCTCCCTGCTTCTCCTTGATCAACATATTGAAGTTTTTGGCCACTTCCATCAGCGTGACGAGACAAATCAAAATCCCCTCTGTAAGCAAGACCGTACAATTCCTTTTGCCCAAAAGGATATTCGAATTCAAAATCTATTGTTCGAGCTGAGTAATGAGCTCTGTCTCCGTCACCTATTTCAACTGAGTAAACTTTTTTCATATCAAGTCCGACTGATTCCATCCACTCCATAATTTCATCTTTCCAATATTCAAAATGATTTGACCACTCGCTTGGTTTTACGAAGTATTCTATTTCCATTTGTTCAAGCTCACGAAGACGGAAAATAAAGTCTCGAGGAGTTATTTCATTTCGAAATGCTTTACCGATTTGAGCAATACCAAAAGGCATTTTCGGATTCATAGAATCCAAAACGTTTTTAAAGTTTACGAATATTCCCTGAGCTGTTTCCGGTCGAAGATATGAAGTCGCTGCCGAGTCTTCCGAGGCTCCAACTTTTGTTTGTAGCATCATGTTAAATTGGCGAACTTCACTCCAATTTTTTGCTTTACAATTTAAGCAAATAATGTCATCCCCTGATTTAAACTTATTGTTAAATTGCTCAATAGTCATTCCATCTACACCTGTCTTACCTAGGTCTTTCAAAAGTTGGTCTGCACGAAATCTTTTATTACATTTTAAACATTCAACCATCGGATCAGAAAAGTGATCTACGTGTCCCGTAGCTTTCCAAACGTTTTGATTCATTAAAATAGCGGCGTCAAGCAAGTACATATCTGTTCGAGAGTGAACAAATTTCTTAAGCCAAGAATCTTTTATATTATTTTTCAAAAGTGTTCCAAGTGGTCCGTAGTCATACGTCCCGGCAAGCCCACCATAAATTTCAGAGCCTTGAAATACAAAACCTCTTCTTTTAGCGAGCGATACGATCTTCTGCATTAAATCTTGATTTTCCATCCCATTAAAATCTTTCATAAAAAAATAATTTATTCCATAAGCCCGTATTATTTTAACGGGACAAGTAGATTACTGAACTTTATCATTTACAGGATTATAATTCAAATCCTTACTAAGACTTGTCGTTATATTAGAGTATGTATTGTTTATTTGAGTATTAGTAGAAACATCCAAACCTTTGTATTTAATAGCTTGAACCAAGTCTACAGTTTGCCCAGATTGAGTCGCTGAAGGGTTAAACCTGACTTGGAATTGGACTTCTTTGGCTGGTAAATTACCACCAGTTCCCTTTTTAATGTTTCCAACATTCCAAACGACTTCTTTTGTTGTTTGATTATAGACCAATGATTCATTACTTGGACTTTTTGTTCCTACATATTCAACATAGATAGGAAGTTTCCCACGAACTTCTCCACCAGAAATATCGTTAAGCGAATTCACAAGCGACCAAGAAATAGTATACGTCGTAGGCTCTCCTGGAGTTGGTGGAATAGGTCCTGTATTTCTAAATGCCCCACTGTTATAGAGTGCATGTCCTACCATCTGAAGATTTGTCGCGATTTTTAAGGTTTTTCTATCAAAGTTTTTTATATCAAGAAAT
Source organism: uncultured Candidatus Saccharibacteria bacterium (assembly GCA_964550665.1). GTDB lineage: Bacteria > Patescibacteriota > Minisyncoccia > Phycocordibacterales > CSBR16-119 > JAUPTX01. Next base: position 12,578 of record CAZJZW010000008.1, on the reverse strand, counting down.
TCATTTGTATTATTTGGGTCACGAGCTTTTATACTCAAATTAATATTTGCCTCCGCGCCAGATGTTGGAGGAAGCGTTCTAAAACTAAATGAAAGTTTACCTGATTGACCAGGATTAACACTCGCAAAGGCAGGAAGGTTTTGTCTGTTCCAAATTATTTTATTTGTTGAACTTTCATAAAAACCAGTGGTTCCAATAGAAGCGTAATTAACGATCGGGCCAAGCACCTCTGCAACAACCTCAATATCAGTAAGTTTTTGATTAGTTGTGTTTTCCCATTCAATTTCAGCTTTTACATTTCCACCAGCGGTTACTACTACTTCAGGGGCTGGATTATCGTTGACCAGGATTCGTGTATCGAGAAGTGGTTTTTGAATTGAAACAACATAGCTTTGAGAGTTGAATTGCACGCCCATATCTCTTTCATTTACATCTTTTTGCTGACCAATATATACATTAAAAGCTCGTTGTTCGCCTGATTGAGCTACAATAAGTCCATCGACTTTTATTTCTTTTTCAACTCCAGGATTCAAGTCTCCTAAAACCCAAATATTATCACCAAAAGTCGGTGCTGGGGTTGCAGATTTAAAATCAAATCCTCGAGGGTACTGCACTGTGATCATCATATCTTTGACAATTTCTTTTGTATTAAGTCCGGCCTTAATAGAAAATGAAATATTTTGGTTTGCTCCACTGTTTTCTGGACCTGTAACAGAAAGGTTGACTGGCGCTGAAGAGATGTTTACCGTGTAGATTTTTTCTTTAACGAAAATAGCGTTTGATCCTGGAACCCGATACTCTAGAGCGATTTTGATATCACGCGTTGTTCCTTGCTGTCCAAAAAGAGTTACATTTAAAAGCTCTTTGATCACATCCCCAGCTGGTACATCACCTACACCGATTCGCTCGCGGTAAATATCTTCTCCAAGCCCAGCTCCTCTTTGATACTCGATCAGTAAGTCTGCATATTCTAGTTTTACGCTGTTTTTATTTGTTATTTGAATTTGAAGAGGAAGTTCTTCACCTCCGTTAGCAAAAGCATTTCCTAAAATCGTAATATCTATATTGTTACCTGAAACAGTGTTTGATTCTCCAAAAAACATGTAGAGGCCAAATAAAGCTGAAGCTACAAAAAAAATAATTGAGCCAAAAAACAGCTTTCGAAACATTGTTGATTTTAAGAGATTTTTTGATGGCTTTTTAACAACCACTGTTGTTACTTCTTCGTCTTTCCACGTATTTGACACATCGTGAGGTCGTTCATGAATAGGAGAACGAGCTTTTGGAGGAAGCTTTTCTTTCTTACTATATATTTTGTTTTTTAACTCTTCTATTCTTCGAGAGAATTTAGGATTTTTTTCCATACAAAAAGTATATCACAAAGATTACATAAGCTGAGTTGCCCGAAGGGATTTGTTTACTTCTTTTATAATATCTTTTCTGATTTTTGTAATTTCAGATAATACATCTTGATTGAACGGACTTTCAATAAATGAGTATTCTTCTCCATCTCCCCAGTATCCAAAATAACTAAGAATCTTTAAAGCAAGAAGCGCATCCATACTTTTGTCCGAAATGATTTTATGTTCGTCCATAAACGTAAATGCTTTTACAAGTTCATCAAAAAGATTTGTGTGGGATTCATCTTGCGGGCAAAGTTTTTTCAAAAGACGTAAGGTTTGGACTTTTGTTACACTTTTCTCGATTTTTTCAGAAAAAAAGTTAAGTGGAGTAGCATTTACTATTTTCCAGCCTTGCTTACCAAGAACAAAAGAAACTTCTGAGAAATCAAATTCTTGTAAAGCAAAACGAAGTTTGGATTCTGTTTTTCTCACACCTGACGCATTGGCTCTTACCAGACCAATATCTTTTGTAAACACGAAAAAAGTTTTATCTGACTCACCCTTGTTTTCAGATGAAATAATAAAACCTTTTGTTGTGTA
>CAZJZW010000008.1:0-10535 GCA_964550665.1 uncultured Candidatus Saccharibacteria bacterium | reverse complement strand
GTTAAAGATTTAAGTGGTTGCTTAACTTTTATATTTTGTTTTTGTCGTTCCATCAAGCCCAAAGAAACGACATCTCTTGTTGTCTTCATATCTTTGAGAACTTTTTTATCGAAACTTTTCCATTTTGGCCAAGTTTCAAGGTGAACTGATTCGAATTTATCTGAAACAGCTCGGTAAACTTCGTCAGCGACAAAAGGCGTGTATGGAGCCATTAGTCTTGATATTTCTCGCAAAACAAATCTAGTTACCGCCAAAGAATCTTCCCGATCTACCTTGTCGTCACTTTTAAATCTGTCTCGTGATCGTCTGACATACCAGTTAGACAAATCATCGACGAAATCAATTATTGGTCTTGCACCTTTGTCTATCTCATAACCATTTAAACTTTCTGTAACTTCTTTTATCGTTTCATCAAGTCTTGCAATAATCCAAGCATCTAGGATATTTTTTCTTCTTGGTTTTCCTTTTTCAGAATTTTCGTACATTTGCCAGAAAGACAGAACATTTCGAAGTCGTGCCATAACTTTACTTTGAAGCTCGTTTACACCCTTTTCAGAAAAAGCTACGTCTTCCCCACGAACAGCTGGAGAATTCATCAGGAAAAGTCTAAGGGCATCGGCGCCGTATTTATTTATTGTGTAATCTAATTCTGGATAGTTTTTAAGTCTCTTTGACATTTTCTTGCCATCTTCTGCGAGCACCAGACCATTTACCAAAACATTTTTGTACGGAGATTTGTCGAAAAGAGCTGTTCCTAAAACCATAAGAACATAGAACCAACCACGAGTTTGATCGAGGCCCTCTGCAATAAAATCGGCTGGGAAACCTTTTGATTTTCGTAAGAACCCGCCAACAGGATCAAAATTATTTTGAGCAAATGGATAGTTTTGTTGTGCGTATGGCATTGAAGCTGAATCGAACCAAACGTCAAAAACATCTTCTACCCTCTTGAAGATCTTACCGTTGTGGTTAATAACAAAATTATCAATATACGGTCTGTGTAAATCGAGTTCTGTCTTACGCTTAGTATCGACATAAAACACTGTAGGCTCGGCGTGTACATCAACACTTTTGTTGTACACAACTTCCGCTTGTTCGTTTGTAATATTTTGAATCACTTTTTGACCCAAAATATTTACCCCCATATGCGACACAACGATAACTGTTTTACCTTTGTGATTTATTAAAATATCATCAATAACTTTTTTGACACGTTTTTCAACATCAAACCAACTTTCTCCTGTGTGACCTCTTTTTGCAACATATCTCTCTTCAGCAGTAAGTGCTAAATAAATGTCTCGCTCTTTTTTAATTTCCTTATCATGGATTGTTTTTCCATCCCATGTTCCACTGTCTACTTCAACCAAATCGGCCCTTTCTTCAATGGAAATACCTCCGAGTGTTTTTGAAATAATACTTGCTGTTTGTTTTGTTCTAAGAATAGGAGAGCTTAAGATAAGATCCGCACCATGACGCTTTAGGAATTCGCCGGCTTGTTTTGCTTGCTTTTCCCCTTTTGCTGTTAAAGGAAAATCATTTGCTTCATCGGTAAACAGACCGATAAGGTTTTTTACACTTTGACCATGTCGTACAAAAATAATTTTTGTTACAGCTTCTCCTGCATATTTTTTAAGTTCGTCACGAGAACCGATAACCAAAGACTCTGAACCATCGGCAGACACCCACACAGGGAGTGGATTCCCCCAAAATCTGCTTCGTGAGAGTGCCCATTCACGCGCGCCCTCTAGCCAGTTTCCAAATCTTCCATCGCGAAGATTTCCTGGAACCCATTTTGTTTTCGCATTATTCTTCACCATTTGGTCTTTTATTTTTGGCGTGTTTAAAAACCAAGAATCAGATGCGTAGTTTATAAGCGGAGTATCACATCGCCAACAGTGAGGATAACTGTGATTTATTTTTTCTTTTGAAAACAAAAGTCCGCTGTGAGCTAGGTGTTTTATTATCTCGACATCTGTTTTTGCATGGTCGTCTTTTGGTTTAACGAAAAGACCGGCAAAGTCTTTTACTTCTGGTTTAAAGTGCCCGCTTTTATCTACATGTTGAACAAAAGGCAAATTATTTTTCTTACCAAGCTCCATATCATCAGTTCCGAAAGCCGGAGCGATGTGCACAACACCTGTTCCATCTTCTATTGTTACAAATTCTGCACCGTAAATCTTCCAACCATTTACACGGTTTTCTAATTTTTCATCTTTCGCATAATAATCAAAAACAGGTTTATATGATTTACCGATAAGGTCTTTTCCTTTTATTTCTGAAACAATTTCAAAACTTTTATCTTTTAGAACTTTTTCTTTTAATGCTTTTGCAAGTATGAAAAATTTATTTTCTATTTTAACTTTTACATATTCAACTTCCTCACCCACAGCCAAAGCTACGTTCCCTGGCAGAGTCCACGGAGTAGTTGTCCAAGCCAAAACAAAAGTTCCCGGCTCATCTACAAGCTCAAACTTTGCTGTAAGTGACAAATCTGCAATATCTTTATACCCTTGATTCACTTCAAAGTTCGCAAGTGTCGTCTCACAACGCGGACAAAGATGCATTGGCTTAAAACCTTTTGTGATTAAATCATTTTTATAAAGCTCAGAAAAAATCCACCAACCAGTTTCCATAAAAGAAGGTTGCATACTCATATACGGATCATCCATATCCACCCATCTCCCTACTCGCGGGATAGTTTCCTTCCAAACTTTTTCATACCGAAGAACGCTAGCTCGTGCCGCTTGATTAAATTTTTCAATACCAAAATTTTCAATGTCTTTTTTTGTTTCAAGACCGAGTTCTTTTTCAATCAAATTTTCTATCGGCAGTCCGTGACAATCCCAGCCCCAACGTCGCCCTACTCTGTAGCCTTGCATTGTTTTAAATCGCGGAATCACGTCTTTCATCGTCCCAGGAAGTAAGTGTCCGTAGTGAGGAGTTCCAGTTGCAAAAGGCGGACCATCGTAAAAAACAAATTCGCCTTTTGGAGACTTCTTGTCTAGGCTTTTTTGAAAGATTTTATTATCATTCCAGAATTTAAGAATAGCTTCTTCTTTCATGGCCACTTCTGATTTTTCTGGCTGTTCTTTTATAGAATCTGTCTGTTTTTCCATAGTTAACTTATCTTATCAAAAAAAATCCCTTTATTAAAGGGCTTAGTAGTGTGGCCAATAGTTTGGTAAAATGAGGCAAATGTAACCCCGCCATGAAATCCTTCTCTTTCATAAGAACAGAGAAACGTAGCCGGGATGAAGTGAAAATGCTCGCAATCATACGAAATGTGTTGGAGCACTACAAACCGCCGTACGAATCAAAACTGAAAAGATTATGCAGGATTTCCTTCAGTCAGACATATAAAGAAAGCTTCCAGGGAGATTTTGAGGAGCTTTGGAAAAAAGTCACAAAGAATAGCAAGTAGCTGTTCTTTTTTTTATTATACTATTGACATTTTTCCTTATTTAGCTTATAATATACAGCGAGCCAAACCATAGCACACCATGAACGGACTTGAGATTCGTTGGTTCGAAACCAATAACGGTAACCGCTTCGTTTATGAAGCAGATGAAATGACGGGGGCTGTCGTCGGTGAAGGATACTATGTTGATCCTGAGGGCAACCTTTTGAGATCAACAGAAAAAGACAAAAGGAAGCGTGGTCCCCGAAGGGATAGCGCAATGAAAGAACGGTATTCGGCAATGGAAACCTTCGGAGATAACTTCAAGGAAGAAATAGTCTCATACGGACCTCTTGTAGAAAAGTTATCGAATCTGTTCGACAGCAGGATCCCAAAGCAAAGAACCTTCGGAGCGCCGAAAGAAAAAGAGAGTCATTTCGCCGCACTCGCAGGACTTCGAGACAAAATGGGTAAGTAGCCCATTCATCACAATACAAGAGAGCTCCGACCAAGTCGGGGCTCTTTATTTTTTCTAAACGCTAACCACTAAAAGCTATCAACTCTTCTCTACATCCTATCAGGAGACTCAATACCTAAAAGATACAAACCGTTTTTGAGGATTGAAGTGGTCTTATCTACAAGCATCAAATTAAAGCTACTATTTTTATTTTCTTTATCCAAAACTTTCGTATGTCCATACCAAGAATTAAAAGCTCGTGCTAATTCTAAAAGATACGTCGCAACATAATGTGGAGCCCAAGATGAAATAGCACCTTCTACTACTTGTGGAAATTTATATATTGTTTTTTCAAGCTCTGATGGAGACCAAGACTCTTCTGGCTCTTCGCTTTTCACAAAACCTTCTGCCTTTCCTTTTTCTAGAAGTGAATGACATCTTGCTATGGTGTACTGAAGATACGGACCAGAATCTCCTTCAAAAGAAAGTGATGTTTCAGGATCAAAGTTTATATTCTTCCCTGCTTCTGATTTAAGTATTGTAAACTTTATCGCGGCGATAGCTATTTTCTCTGCCAAGTTAACATCTTTGTGTTCCATTCTATCCATCGCTTCATCACGAACAGTGTTTACTATATCTGTTGCAAGTGGAACTCCACCTAAACGTGAAGAAAGCTTCGCGCCTTTGAAAGTCATTCTTCCGTGTGTTCGGTGAATCGTTTTTTCTTTCCAGTTTAGATTGATTTCTCCTACCGCAGAAGAAACCACTTTAAAATATTCTGATTGTTGACTGTCTGTTATGAAAACAGAAAGATCTGGATGATACCGCTCAAACTTTAAAGACAAAAGACCGATGTCTTTCGCTTCGTATGTCGGATATCCTTCTTTGTTTATAAAAACCCTAGTGTGAAGCCCTACTTTTTCGCCTCCGTAAATAACTGCCCCGTCGCTTTCTGTAAAAACCTTAGGGATGTTCTTTTGAACAATTGCTTTACCTATCTCCCCTGCTTCACTTTCAAAGATGAAGGCATTGAATTTTGAGCCAAGTTTACGAGTTACATGTTCAAAATAACTTAGGTTTAAATTTTTCGCATATGTATAGATCGAGAATTCTTCGGAAGTATTATCTTCCACTATTTTCTTATACATTTCTCGAACTTCTTTTTGAACATTTTCATCTGCGTCAAAAGATGAACTACCTTCTGCGTAGCACTCACCAAAAACACTCATCATTTCATAATCAAGGCCGTCTTTTTGTTTAGCTAAATATTCTTTTCCTCCACGTTTCTGTATCGCCCAAATAGCCTTAGCTATCCCTAAAGAAATATCAGAAGGATATGAAAGCTTAGTCACATTTGCTCCAGAAAATTCTGCTAACCGCGAGATTGATTCACCGATAGCGTTGTTCATCATATGTCCAATATGAAAAGGTTTAAAAAGATTTGGACTTGAATGCTCAACGAGAATATTTTTCCCTTGATATATCTGTAATTTACCAAAACTGTCGGTGACAGAAGAAACAGATTCTTTGAAAAACTTTTTTGAAAGATAGAAATTTATGAATCCAGGACCAGCTACTTCAGTTTTTTCAACCCATTCGCTTTTTGGAATTTTAACTCGTATATCTTCTGCTAAAAACTTTGGGTTTTGCTTTCTCTCTTTTGCCAAAACCATCGCCACATTTGTTGAAAAATCTCCATGAGAAAAATCATCTGGATGTTCTAAATGTATTTCACTAGAAAGGGAAAGACTTTTAAGGGCTTCTGTTATTAGATTTTTTATTTCTGATTTTATTTCCATAACTGTGTTAACTATAGTAAAAAATAAAGCTTATGTCTAACAAAATAAAAAGGACCCTATTCAGGTCCTTTGTGTGAGGAAGCGTTCAACATCAACATCTGTGTATCCTAAGAAATTTGCAAGATCAACAAGGTCTTGAATCTTGTAAATCTTAGGGTTGTCGACAACTTTTCCATCTGGAAAATGTTTAACGAATGCAATCTTGATTTCTGGATACAACTTCTCATAGCACGGGCAAAGATAGAGGTCTCCTTCACGCTCTTTACGCATATAGTTACATAAAGTTGAATGATCTTTTTTAAAAATCCCAGCTACAACCCCTGTAGAAAATTGAGGATCGTAGACCTTGAGTAGTCTGTACAAAGACAACATCAGAGCTCCACGAACATCAGGGACTGGTCGCATCCTGCAACCATTTTAAAGTTCTGAGGAATTAACACCGAAAAGTTCTCTGGCCTTCTGAACACTTTCAATTAAGAAAGCCGCTAGGGTGTATTCGTAAGCACCATCTTCTTTGTTGTATGGGTTATGAAGACCCTTTTCTTCGTTGTAGATTACAATCTTCATGGTAAGGGACGTGTTTGTTTACCAGCAATATAGCAGAAACCAGAACTAAATCAAACTATTTATTTCCTGTGGAACCTTCTCTTCCCTCGCCTCGTACGGTGTCCGTCACTGTATCTACTTCTTTAATTTCACAGTCTTCAAACTTTTGGATAACCATCTGCGCTATTTTATGACCTTTTTCTAACACCTGCTCGGTCGTAGATGTATTATACAAAGACATGATGATTTCTCCACGATATCCAGCGTCGATAACTCCACCCATTATCTTAAGACCTTTTTGAAAAGAGATGGATGATTTGTCCCAAATAAGACCAACGTATCCTTCTGGGATTTCTAGAGCGATTCCCGTTTTAACATTTCTTTGTTCGTTTGGCGGAAAAATAACAGTGTCGAGCACATAAAAATCAATCCCTGCGTCCCCTGGATGACCTTTAGTTGGCAACTTTGCTTCTGGATTTAGCTTTTTAACTTTGAGTTCCATTAGTCTAGTTTAGCATATACGAATATGATATTATAAAAGAAAAACGCCATGGAATTTCCAACAACAACCGATAAACAATACCCTATTATCATAACCGAGCTAATTGATCTTTTTGGTAAGAAGGCAAAGGACTACGGAACAGCGTGGCGAATACTTCGCATTCCTTCATTGACCGACCAGATCTTTATCAAGGCCCAGCGCATCAGAACACTTCAACAAACAGCAGAAAACAAGGTTGGAGATGATATACGAGGTGAACTTATTGGCATTGCTAACTACTCTGCTATGGCTCTTGTACAAATAGAGCTTGGTGTTGTCGACAAGCCAGACCTAACCGCTGAGAAAGCAACTGAGCTCGTCCGCGAACAATTCAACAAGGCTAAAAACCTTATGTCTGCCAAGAACCATGACTATGGAGAAGCTTGGCGGAAGATGAGAATAAGTTCTATCATCGACCTTATCTTAATGAAGCTTCTTCGCATCAAGCAGATAGAAGAAAACGACGGAAAAACTGTTGCCTCTGAAGGGATAGATGCCAACTATCTCGATATGATAAATTACGCAGTTTTTGCGCTAATTCATATTAGAGAAGGAAAAGATCCGATGAAGCAGTAAGAAAGTTCTAGGAACGACAAAGGCCCGCGAAAGCGGGCCTTCTTTTTTATACAAACACCTCCGGAATTGGGAATTTATTTGCTAATGATTTTATTTCTTCATGAACTCTTATTTTTACACTTTCATCATCTTTGTTTTTCAAAACTTCTATCATGAGTCGCGCGACAGCCTTACAATCCTCTTCTTTGAAACCTCTCGTTGTTATCGCTGGTGTTCCAAAACGTATTCCTGAAGGATCCATTGGTTTTCGAGTGTCATCTGGTATCGCATTCATATTTAAAGTTATACCGACTTCATCAAGAACTGTTTGGGCTTCTTTTCCAGTTACACCAAGCGAACCAAAAATATCTGCGAGGATAAGATGGTTACTTGTTCCACCAGCTATCATTCGGACGCCTTCTTCTCTTAGAACTTCTTCCATCGCTTTTGCATTCTTTAGAATTTGCTGTGAATACTCAGCAAATTTGGGAGACAGTGCCTCACCGAAAGCTACGGCCTTGGCTGCGACGAGATTCATATGAGGACCACCTTGCATTCCCGGGAAAATCATTTTATCTATTTTCTTCGCGAGCTCTTCATCTTCACGGACAAGGATCATTCCTCCACGAGGGCCACGAAGCGTTTTGTGGGTTGTTGTTGTGATAACATCGACTCCTGCATGAAATGGATTTAGTAAAGCCTTCCCTGCGATAAGTCCTGCGATATGTGCTATATCTGCAACGGTGATCGCTCCGACTTCTTTAGCAATCTTTACAAACTTTTCATACGGTAAATCTCTTGAGTACGCAGAAAATCCCATGAGTATCATTTTAGGTTTATGTTCGTGAGCTACTTTTCGCAAATCTTCGAAATCAATTTCTCCCGTTTTTACATCTTTCATTTTGTATCGAATGAAATTAAAAACTTTTGTGATGGCTGTAACAGGATGACCATGGGTTAAGTGTCCCCCATGAGAAAGATCCATACCAAGTATTGTGTCGCCTGGTTGTAAGAGTGCGAAATACATCGCAACATTTGCCGGAGCTCCTGAGTGAGGTTGAACGTTTGCAAATTTACAATCAAAAAGCTTACATGCTCGTTCTATTGCAAGTCGCTCAACAACATCTGTGTATTCTTGTCCTCCATAATATCTTTTTCCTGGATATCCTTCTGAATATTTATTTGTAAAAACAGAGCCATTTGCTTCAAGTACGGCTTTTGATACATAGTTTTCTGATGGGATAAGTTCAAGCCCTTCTCTTTGGCGTTTTTCTTCACCTTTTAAGGCGTCAAAGATTTCTTTATCTTGATTTTCGATATAGCTTTGTGACATGAAGATATTTTAGCATGGAAGGTTGGGTTTGGAGAAAGTATTGACATACAATTTAAAAACTAGTATTTTAAATAAAAACCAGGACCTATGCGTCACAAAGAATTGCCTGTTATGACAATAAAGAACGTTCGTGACTTGTATTCACTTTTTCGAGATGATCCACTTCTTCCCCACACAGATGAAGAAGTGGATAGGATTTTGAAAAAGAAACCAAGTGAGACAAACAAGACGAAAACCCTCATCTTTCCAAGAAACATCAAGGATGGCAACCGTATGACCACTGCACATTGGGATAAAAATAGTGGTAGCTGGATAAAAAGCTTCAAGTTTTTCACTATTGCAGGTGAGAAACAAGAGGTTGATTGGTCTTCCGTCATTCCCATAAAAGAAGAATGAGACAACCCCTCACCGAGATACCCTCGCGTGAGGGTTTTTCGTTTTTATGGTGATTTTTGATTTATGGTAAAATGGCTTCATGACAACAAATCATGAAAACCACGTAGATAGAGAATATTTAAAACTCTTGGAGTACATCATGGAGCATGGTGCGACTAAAACTGACCGAACAGGTACGGGTACAAAAAGTGTTTTTGGTTATCAAATGCGTTTTGATTTGGAGAAAGGTTTCCCTCTTTTGACCACGAAGAAGGTTCCGATGAAATCTATCATCCATGAACTTCTTTGGTTTATGCGTGGTAATACAAATTTAAAATATTTAGCAGACAACAACGTTCATATCTGGGACGAATGGCCTTACAAAGCATATCTTCAAAGAAATAATCTCCCTATTCCAGAAATAAATGGCGAGCAATGGAAAACTGGAATGGCAGAATTTGTTGGGAAAATAAAAACAGATGAACTTTTTGCAAAAGAATACGGGAACCTTGGACCAATTTACGGGTATCAATGGAGAAACTGGCCGACACCAAATGGTCAGCATGTTGACCAACTTAAACAAGTAATAGAAACACTTAAGAAAAGTCCTGATTCTCGAAGGATTATTGTTTCTGCTTGGAATGTTGCAGACATCGATGAAATGGCAAAGGCTGGACTTCCACCGTGTCATTGTCTTTTTCAATTTTACGTCGCCAATGGCAAACTTTCATGTCAGCTCTACCAAAGAAGTTGTGATACGTTTTTAGGTGTACCGTTTAATATTGCTTCTTATGCTCTGCTTACGATGATAATCGCCCAGATCACAGATTTGAAAGTTGGTGAATTTATTTGGACTGGTGGAGATACACATCTTTACTTAAATCACATGGAACAAGTACAAGCCCAACTATCTCGAAAAGATGATATTCGTCCAATGCCGAAAATGAAGATTAATGAAGAAAAGAAGAACCTAGAGGATTTTACGATTGATGACTTTGAACTTGTTGACTACAACCCACATGACTCAATTAAAGCTCCTATCGCTGTTTAAACATGTCAGTTTCTATTATCGCCGCAATATCTAAAAATAATGTATTGGGAAAAGAAAATAAACTTCTTTGGCATTTGCCGAAGGATTTTAAACTCTTTAAAGAAACAACGATTGGTCACCCGATTATCATGGGGCGCAAGACTTTTGAATCCCTTCCAAAAGCTCTACCAGGTAGAACAAATATAGTCGTCACAGGAGATAGAAACTATATAAAAGAAGGAGCTGTTGTAACCCACTCTTTAGAAGATGCTATAAAAGTAGGACTTTCTGAAAATAAAGAGGTTTTTATATGTGGTGGTGGGCAAATCTACAAAGAAGCTTTGGAGAAAAAATTGGTGGATAAAATATATCTAACAGAGATAGATGTAGGAGTTGAGGGCGACGCATTCTTCCCTACTTTTGATAAGTCACAATGGGAAATAACTAAAAGAGAATGTCACCCGAAAGACGAGCGACATTCTTTTGATTTTTGTTTTGTGGA
>CAZJZW010000007.1:0-28475 GCA_964550665.1 uncultured Candidatus Saccharibacteria bacterium | reverse complement strand
CTAATGTTTCGATTCCTAATAGGAACTTTGGAAGTCACATATTGTTTAGATTTTTAACTGCAACCTGCTATATTTACATCGAATGATTGGATGGGGTTTTATTATTCCCAAAAAAACATGAGAGGGGTGTGACACTTCACTACCGATGCCGCCGCCAGTGGCGTCAACTAGGTGCGACACCGAATTTTCGAGGTTTGGTTTCATTGCTCAGTTAGTGATGTTATCACACCCTTCTCGCCAATTCGTCATGACTTCCAAGGAAGTCATGACCCCATCCAATCATTCGATGTTTTCAAATAAAAATAAATACATTTAAGATTTTTGTGTTGGTGATTTGACGCAGTGGGTACACCTGTTCTCATTCCGAACACAGAAGTTAAGCGCTGTTGTGGCGATGATACTCTTTAGGGGAAAGTAGCTAGTCGCCAACACAAAGATCTTAAAACAAAAAATCTCGATTCGTCGAGATTTTTTGTTACCTGATTACTATCTGTCAAAAAATAGTGTGATAAAATATAATCATGTCGTTGAAACAAAATAAAATATTTGTTTTTTTTCTAGTTCTTATTTTAGTTGGAGAAATTTCTCTATTTTTTTTAAACAAAGCTAAGGCAGAGATTATTTCTGTAGACGATCCAACAGGGGATGATGTGGACAATGGTCTTTGTTCTATCGTCGAGGCGATTCTAAATCATAATAGTGTCGACCAATCTGGATCAGTTGATTGTGAAGCTGGTTCTGGTGAAGGGGACGTTATTTCAATAGAAACAGACATTACTTTAGACACCGTTTACAGTGTTGATGGTAACAGTATTCCATATGGTCTACCAGGTGGCAATAATTACACCATAAATGGTAATGGTTATAGTATAGAAAGAGATGAGACATCATCAGAATTTAGAATATTTTTATTCTCTGGTTTTGGAGACGTTGAAATCAATGATCTAACCATCAGGGGAGGTGATGTAGATTCCTTTCCTGCTGGTAAGGGCGCAGCAATTTATGCGTCAGCACTACACTCTCTTACTTTAAACAATGTTAATTTTTATAATAATACAGCCACTGATGGAGGTGCTATGTACGTGTCGATGGACTCTTCGCCTAATTTAAATCTCGTGATAGATGATTCTACTTTTTCGGAGAATATTTCAGCTAATAGTGGAGGGGCGATATATTTAAATAATCCATCAAACACTCTTGACTTAACATTATCCGGGTCAATATTTAGTGAAAATTCTTCAGTTATAGGAAATGGAAATTCCATATATTCTCTTAATAGTAGTAATTTTGAAATAACACAAAGTATTTTTGACGAAGACGATTCCACAAGTAGTGGTCATATGTTGTATATAAATGGCTCAGATATTTCAATAAGAGAAACAAAATTTTTAGGTAATGACAATCCTGGCATCCAGTTTGTTAACTCTCAAGTTTTAATCGAAGGAAGCTCATTTAGTGGATTTAGGTCTAGTACAAATGGAGGCGCTTTGTTAGTCACGGATTCAGATCTTGATATAGTAAATTCTACATTCTACGATAACTTATCTTTTGGTGGTGCCGGTGGGGCAATATACGTAGATTCTCCATCTAGTACATTAAATATTTCTTATAGTACATTTTCAGGAAACAATACCGGAGGCGGTAATGGTGGTGATATATCCATAGGCGGTGCCCCTAACTCAGCTTTTATTGAGAATAGTATTTTTATTGCTACTGGATACAACGATATTTGTTCTGGAGACTTTACAAATTTTACTTTTACAAATAATTTATATAGCCATGACGACTCAGACTGCGGTATACTAGCTACTAGTGTCAGCGGGGTAGGACTTTTTTCAGATAATGGAGGCTATGTTTTTACAGTACCTGTATCTTCTATAAGTAATGCTTTAAATCTGGGTTCCACTGGTACACTAGGCTGTCCTGATACAGATGCTAGAGGCGTGCCAAGACCATTGGGTGGCGGATGTGATATTGGCGCATATGAATATGCTGGTGATTTCAGTATTTCTATATCTGAAAGTAGTGACAGTACTAATATTTCAGAACCAAATACAACAGATACATATACAATAAGTCTTGGAGAGGCACCATCTTCTACAGTGACTATTGATTTTGATAAGAGTGACAACGATTTCAGTGTTTCGCCGTCCTCAGTTAATTTCACTACCCTCAATTGGTTTATACCAAAAATAATAACGGTCAATCCCATAGATAATTCAATCGATGATGGTGACCGAACGAGAACAATAACTCACACGGTTGACACCTCTGATCTAAATTATTCTGAAGTGGTTCCAAATAATGTTACGGTAAATATTACAGATGATGATGAGTCAACAAGTGGTGGAGGAAGTTCCACGAGAAGGGTATATGGATGCATGGATCAAGATGCTACAAACTATAACTCGCGTGCAAATATAAGTGATGGATCTTGTCTTTATGCTCCAACATTTTTTTTAGGCTGTGATGATTTAGAAGCTATTAATTATGATATTCGGGTTACAGAAAATGATGGTTCTTGTAGATATAAAGTTCCGTTAGTGCCAACCATTGTATCTGGATGTATGGATTCTACTGCTTTAAATTATAATCCGTCCGCTAATACTTCCGACGCTTCATGTACTTATGCTCCGGTTGTCGTTTATGGTTGTACTGATATGTTAGCTCTAAATTACAACCCGTCAGCCAATAATCCTGACACGTCTTGTGTATATGAAGTGGTATCTCCAGAGCCTCCAATCATAGAGGAACCAATAAATCTAGTAACAGGAACACCTACCTTAGAAAGTTTACCGGAAGAAGTTAAACCTTTGCCAGTCAAACAAGCTCCACCTATTTATTCAACCGTAAAAAAAAGAAGTGTCGGGGAAGTTTTAAATGCAACAACCCAAAATATTTCGGATGTTGTTGGTGATGTACTAGGGATAATTTCTGAAAAATCGCTTCAGAGTATTGCATTTGCTGGAATAGTTTTACCATTTTTTATTTTTATCATTCTCTATCCGACAGTAATACTTTCAAGCCTTCTGTTTTTAAAGAGAAAAAATAAGGAGTCTTGGGGAGTTGTCTATAATTCAGTTACAAAAGAGCCACTTTCTGGTGTAGAGCTTATTCTTGAAGATGAGAGTGGTAAAAAAATAGGGACATCTGTATCTGATTCGGAAGGTAACTTTGGTTTTATTACTTTAGTTGGTAAATTTAAAATAAAAGCGATTAAACATGAATTTGAATTTCCCTCAAACAAACTTCTCGGTAAAACAGTTGATACTCTCTATGAAAATCTGTACTTTGATGAATACTTGGAAATAAAAGATCAATATGATGTCGTGACAAAAAATATTCCGATGGATCCGCTCAAATTTAATTGGAATGAATTTGAAGCACCTAAAAATAAAAATCTTATGAGGTTTTATTTAAAATTTGATTTATTTTTATCTGGTATTTCAAAATTTATATTTGCGGTGTGTCTATGTGTATCTTTGGTTTTAGTTTTCGCTTCACCATCAGTATTTAATTTCCTAATTTTAGGAATTTACTACATTATTATCTTCTTTAAATCAGTTGGGATTGGTCCAAAAAAACCAGGGTATGTTTTATATTTTGAAAATAAAACCCCTCTTTCTTTTGGAATTATTAAAATTTTTTCTGGGTCTTCAACAAAAGAAGTCGCCCACCAGATTATAGGAAAAACAGGCAGATACTACGCCCACATTCCAAATGGTGAATATAGCGTACAAATAAGTAAAAAGATTGGAGAAGATGAGTACGAACACATCTTTACTTCCGAGAAATTTAAAATTAAAAATGGTCACTTAGACCACATATTTAGAGTATAATTGCCTTTATACTATAAGAGTGCTCACTTTGCCAATTCTTGATACTTCGTCGCCTAGATATTTGCAAAGTTATACCTTGCATGCATTCTCGCTAGGAAATATAATCTTAATATGTCTCTAACCTGGTCATCAAAAAGAAAATTTATTTACTTAGGAGTTTTATTAGGTTTAATAGTTGTGTTCCTTATTATTTTTCTTTGGCCGTATTTTAACCAAGAACCAACTTGTTTTGATCAAAAGCAAAATGGAGATGAATCGGGGATAGATTGTGGCGGGTCTTGTTTAATTTCTTGCTCAGCTGAAAATTACAAACTCGTAACACTCTGGTCGCGAGCTTTTCCTGTAACAGAGGGTAATTATAATTTGATGGCATATGTAGAAAATCAAAACCGAGAATCTGGTATTGCCAAAATCAATTACGAATTTCGAGTTTACGATGAAGACAATATATTTTTGGCCCGAAGAGAAGGATATACATTTATAACTTCAAACGATAGAACTGCTGTTTTTGAAGGTGGGATTGAAGCGGGGAATCGAAAACCTTCTCGCGTCGATTTTACATTCACGAGTGTTCCAATCTGGGTAAAAATAAATCGAGATCAACGAAATGCCCTATCTGTTTCTGTAGAAGATAAAGTTCTTTCAAACGTTTTCGAATCTCCTAAAATAAATGCAAATGTCGTAAACAATACTTTAAAAAATATTAAAGATTTGGATATTTTTGTTGTTCTTTATGACGAAGAAGATAATGTCATCAATGTAAGTAAAACATTTGTTCAATACTTGCCTAAAAATAGTAAATATCCAATAGTCTTCACTTGGCCAGAGCCTTTAAGTAAAAATCCTTCTCGAGTTGACATATTCCCTCAAGTCAATATATTTGAATTAGGGATATAAGTCGCTATGAAAAGTCTAAGTCTAAAACACATTGATTGGGTAATGCTTTTGTTTATTGCACCTATTTTGGGTGCTGGGCTTATTACCATGAAATCTTTTGTTGGAAATACTCCTTTTTTCAGCCAACAGGTGCTCTGGATCTCTATTAGTTTATTTGCTTTTATTGTCACGTCTTTTTTTGATTTTAAATTTTTTAAAAAAACAAAAGTAATTAGCGCCCTTTATTTGTTTTTTATTGGGGTACTTTTGCTTTTATTTTTATTTGGTTCTACCAACAAAGGTGCGACAAGTTGGTTTGATTTCGGAAATTTTTCTTTTCAGCCGGTTGATTTTATGAAGCTTATTTTGATTATTGTGTTGGCAAAATATTTTTCACGACGGCACGTGGAAATAAAAAACCTAAAGCTTATTTTTATCTCAGCCCTGTATGCAGGTTTACCATTTTTCTTGGTTTTCCTTCAGCCAGACTTTGGCTCGGCGATGATTATTTTTATGATTTGGCTTGGGATGGCAATCGTTTCTGGAATTTCTAAAAAACATCTAGCAGCGGTTTTTGGAATCGGACTTCTTTCATTTTTATTCCTTTGGACTTTTATTTTTCAAGATTATCAAAAAGCACGAATCAAAACATTTATAGATCCGCTATCAGATGTTCAAAATACTGGCTATAATGCCTATCAATCAACTATTGCCGTCGG
The DNA here is from genome assembly GCA_964550665.1 of uncultured Candidatus Saccharibacteria bacterium. Classification (GTDB taxonomy): domain Bacteria; phylum Patescibacteriota; class Minisyncoccia; order Phycocordibacterales; family CSBR16-119; genus JAUPTX01. The sequence goes on along the minus strand of CAZJZW010000007.1, from coordinate 23,041 downwards.
CTCTGGTCAGATGTTTGGGAAAGGAGTTGGTTATGGGACACAGTCGAGACTTAAGTTTTTACCAGAATACGAAACAGACTTTATTTTCGCCGCCTTCTCAGAAGAATGGGGATTTGTTGGTTCTATAACAATACTTATACTCTATCTTCTGATTATCTGGAGAATTATTTGGCAATCTATTTATGGCGCGACAAATTTTGAAATGTTGTTTGGGGTTGGTGTAGCTGTTATGATAATGTCTCACGTGATCATAAATGTGGGAATGAATATTGGGCTTATGCCTGTGACTGGTATTAACTTACCATTTATGAGCTACGGAGGGTCACATCTTTTAACTAGCTTCATTGCTCTCGGGATACTTTCAAGTATGAATAGAGACAGACGAACTCTTCACCCTGATGATTTAAAACATGAATTTTTAGGAATATAAAATGAATATTGTCGAAGGTAAAAAAATAGCGTCTCTTATAAAAGGGAACTTAATAAAAGTTATTAAAGAGCAAAACCTACAAAAAAGTTTGGCTATTTTTTATGTTGGTGATAATCCAGTGATCGACAATTTTATAAACCTTAAAAAGAAATTTGGAGAAGATATTGGTGTTAAAGTTAGGGTTTTTAAATATGAAGATAATATTTCAACAGTTAAATTAATAAAAGAAATAAAAAACACCTCTAAAGATTTTAGTGCGGTTGTAGTTCAACTTCCATTACCATTACATATTGATAAGAAAAAGGTTTTAAATAGTGTTCCAAAGGAAAAAGACATCGACGTTCTAAGTGAAAAAAAGTATAAGAAATTTACCCAAGGTGATTTTACCTTTTTTCCGCCTGTTGCCGGAGCTGTCTTTGAAATTTTAAATTTTTATAACATATCTTTAAACTATAAAAAGATAGTGGTTGTAGGCGACGGACTTCTTGTCGGCAAGCCTTTGTTTGATTGGCTAAAAGCTTCAGGATTTTCAGTGAAAATGGTTACTGAAAAAACAAAAAATAAAAATGAACTTTATAAAAAAGCAGATGTGATTATTTCTGGTGTCGGTAAACCAAATATCATCAAAAAAAGTTTTATTAAAAAGAATGTTATTTTAATAGATGCGGGATCAAGCTCAGAAGGTGGACAAATTGTTGGTGATATTTCTAAAGATTGTAAAGATAAGGCATCTATTTTTTCAACGGTTCCCGGCGGGGTTGGGCCGATCACTGTAGCGATTTTATTTAGAAATATATTGTATAATTAATTTGTGCTTGGTCAGAACTCATCAATTTTTTTAAATACTTTACTTTATAGAAATAATTATTTTGATTATTCCGTTTATTTTTTGGCGCAGATTTTACCATTTGTTTTATTTTTAATTGTTATTATTTATTTTTTTGTGATCAAAAAAGATGTATTTCGTTTTTACTCACTTTGTTTGGTTATCTTAGCTTCTCTTGCTGTTTCTGAGATTTTAAAATTTATCTTTGCTCGCCCGAGACCTTTCGTTGCGATTACCGAGTTCGCCCCACTTTTTACATTTGGAGGAATAGATTCTTTTCCTTCAGGACACGCTACTGTTTTTTCAGCCCTAGCTACAGCCGTGTATTTTGAGAACAAAAAACTCGGAATATTTTTTATTCTGTGTGCTCTTTTTATGGGAATAGCCAGGGTTGTTGCAGGAGTTCACTACCTGGTAGATATTTTGGCTGGATTTTTAATTGGTTTCCTACTTGTCTTTTTAAGCTACAAATTTATAGGTAAATTAAGAAACAAGTCTTAAAAAAGTGAAGATTGAAGGTTTTTATCGATAAGTGTACAATATAGTCCATGTTTAAGAAAAGAATGTTAGGTTTATTGGTGTTGCTGATTGGCGCTACAATCGGTTATTTTATTTATAATTCAACACAAGGTTTGGGAGGGTCAGCAGAAAGTAAATATGATTTTAAACTAGGACTCGATTTATCAGGCGGAACAAGTCTTATTTATCGAGCGGATGTAACAAACATTGATCAAAGTGAAGTAAAAGACGCGATGGAATCTCTTCGTGATGTTATCGAAAGACGCGTAAACTTATTCGGTGTATCTGAAACTAGCGTAACTGTCCAAGAAGCTAGTTTTACTAACGAAAGTGAAAATCGAATTATTGTCGACTTGCCGGGTGTAACCGATATCGAAAAAGCGGTCTCTATGATTGGGCAAACTCCATTACTTGAATTTAAAACAGAGCGACCAAAAGGCCCAGAACAAGATAAACTTATAGCAGACATAGAAGCTATAAAAGATAAAATTATTTCTGGCGAAGTTCAGATCTCGGCCGCCCAAGATCCATACTTCGTTTCAACCCCACTGACTGGAAGATATTTAGAAAAAGCGACCCTCTCATTTTCTCAAGGAGGAATGAGCGGAGGAAGTGCTGTTGGCGGTGAGCCGATGGTGGTTTTAAAATTTAACAAAGAAGGTTCTGATTTATTCGAAAAAATAACAAAAGAAAATGTCGACAAGTTAGTTGCTATATACCTCGATGGCGCTCCGATATCAACACCAGTTGTTAGAGAGGCGATCACCGGAGGTGAAGCAATTATTTCTGGAAACTTTACCCCCGAAGAAGGGAAGCAACTTGTTGGAAGACTAAACTCAGGGGCTCTGCCTGTTCCGATTGAACTTATCTCAACTCAAACAATCGGACCAAGTCTTGGAGCGGAAGCAATCGACGCCGGAGTCTATGCTGGATCAGTTGGATTTTTGATTCTAGCTATACTGCTTTTGATCTGGTATAGAATCCCAGGACTTGTTGCTGTATTTTCTCTTGCGATTTACGCACTTATTATGTTTGCTCTGATTAAACTAATACCCGTTACTCTAACAGCTGCCGGTATTTCTGGACTTATTATTTCTATTGGTATGGCGGTGGACGCAAATATTTTAATTTTCGAAAGAATGAAAGAAGAGATGAAGCTGGGGCGATCGGTTGCTACTGCCATTGAAAATGGTTTTGATAGAGCATGGCCATCGATTCGAGATGGCAACCTTTCGAGTATGATTACGGCAGTTCTTTTGTTCTGGTTTGGAACTTCACTCATCCAAGGATTTGCACTTACTTTCGGTCTTGGGGTTTTGGTTAGTATGATTTCAGCCATCTCTGTCAGTAAGGTGTTACTTAAATCTGTAACAGAAAAAGATAACAAAGTAACAAGATTCTTATTCAGTAACGGGGTTTTAAAATAATATGTGGGTAATAAAAAATAGAGTTATATTCATATCGATTTCAGTCCTGTTCGTGCTTGGGTCACTATTTCTCATCGCTACAAACGGGCTTCGTTTTGGAATAGAGTTCAAAGGAGGTTCTCTTACTGAAGTGGCATATATTGATGCGCGCCCGAGTGCTGCAGAGATTAATGAACGTATAGAAAAACTTTCTTTTGGGGAATTTGTTGTTCAACCAACTGAAACAAATGGTATTTTTGTTAAAACAAGAAGTCTTGAAGAATCTGAACGGGCCGCTCTCATAAGCGCGCTTAGCCTAGATGGGCAAGAAAAGATTACTCAAAAAGCGTTCACGTCTATTGGCCCGTCAGTTGGAAAAGAGCTTCAGAAAAAGTCGATAATAGCGCTTATCGTTGTTTCATTTGCGACGATCCTCTTCATTGCTTATGCGTTTAGAGGTGTTTCAAAACCGGTTTCTTCTTGGAAATATGGAATCATAGCTATCATAACTTTGGTTCACGATGTTATTGTCGCGACAGGTGTATTTACCTTGATGGGGTCTGAAGTCGATACTTTGTTTGTGGTCGCACTTCTTACTATCCTCGGACTTTCAGTGAATGATACAATCGTCGTATTCGATCGAGTTCGAGAAAATATAACAAGAAAATCATCACCCGACTTTAAAGAGGTTGTCGGTAAAAGTTTGGACGAAACATATGCAAGATCTATCAATACCTCACTTTCTACGATAATTGTTTTGCTTGCACTGTTTTTCTTTGGACCAGAATCAACAAAAGTCTTTGCGATGACCTTGGCAGCCGGAATGTTTTTTGGGTCATATTCTTCAGTGTTCTTAGCAAGCCCGCTTCTGGTTTTGTTTGAGCCAAAAGAGAGTGCGAATCAAGATTAATAATTTAAAACTTACTATGAAAAAAATATTTCTTACAGTTTTTTTAAGTCTTTTGATTTTACAAACTAATTTTGTTTTAGCAAAAGACGGGGAGGTTGTAACAGAAGAAAAAAATCCATCGATAACGATACAGTTTAATGATATAGATGAATTATCGAAAGAATGGAGTGATGTAGAAAAAGAATTTGATAATAAAGAAATAAATATAAATTACAAAGACGCGGGAGGTTTGGGTGGATTTGTAGGAGTTATGCTAATCTTTGTATTATTTATCGTTCTTGTTTGTCTCGCGGCACTTATTTTCTGGGTTCTTATGCTCATACACGCTATTTCAAAGCCAATAAAAAGCAAAGCAGTATGGATCTTGATACTTTTGATTTTTGGAATCATCGGAGCAATTATCTATTATTTTGCAGTGAAAAGAGAATTTAACAAAAAAGAAGAAGTAGTTCACGCCGAAAAAGTAGACGAAAATAAATAATTTTTATCAAAAGACCTTGTTTTGCAAGGCCTTTTGATTGTTGTCAAATAAGTGTTTTTTTGGTATACTACCCCTCGTTACTCATAGTTGTTTCGTCACTGGCGAAACTTATAAAATATGACAATTTTACTTATAGTTTTGGGCGTTTTGGTTTTGTGGGTTATTTTTACTTATAATTCATTTGTAAACCTTGTAGCCAATGTTAAAGAGGCTTGGGCTGATATTGATGTCCAACTAAAAAGAAGATACGACCTTATCCCAAACCTTATCGAAACAGTTAAGGGTTACGCAGCTCACGAGTCAGGAGTTTTTGAAGCAGTAACGAAAGCTAGAGTTTCTGCGATGTCAGCCGAAGCCTCTGGAAATCCAGCGGAAATTGCTAAGTCTGAAAACATGCTCGCCGGAACACTGAAGTCCCTTTTTGCAGTTGCTGAAAGCTATCCAGATTTAAAAGCAAATACAAACTTTCTAGAACTACAAAGAGAGTTAGCTGATACAGAAAACAAAATCCAGGCTGCTCGAAGGTTCTATAACAACAATATCAAACATCTATCAATAAAACTTGAAACATTTCCAAGTAATATTATAGGTAAGATGTTTGGATTTAAGGCAGAAAAGTTCTTTGATCTAGATGGAAGTCCGGAAGAAAGAGAGAATGTAAAAGTGAAATTTTAATAGATAAAATATAAAATAATATGGAAAACGCAAAACAAACAAAAGGTGGATTAATCGTACTTATTGCACTTGTTATCTTAACAGTTGTTTTCTTTGTAACTAAAAAAGCAAAAGATGAAGTTGTCGTAAACAGTGACGAGTTAACAGAAGTTGATCCACTAGTTGGATCAGAATCAAGTGCAAATATTTACGTACCGATGCCAGCTGATGGGGAATGGATGCCAAAAGAAGTTTCTGAAGACAAGCTTACTTTAGATATTCCTTCCGGATACTATGTCTCACGACCAAGAATAGGAGACTGTGATGTAACTTCAATCTCAACTGTTTCTGACAATGGAAAGCCAGTTTCAATCGCTCTTGTGTATAATGTAGGATGTTCAAACACAGATCTACAAACAAACGCGGCACAATCAATCGAGAAAAATGGTTATATTTTCCGAACAAACTACACTTCACCTTCAGTGATTGCAGTTTTCGAAAGAATGGTAAATTCAGCTAAATAATATTAAGTGGGTATAAAGTAGTGCTTAGTAAGTAGAGTAATAAAAAAGCCCCACCGAAGGTGGGGCTTTTTTATCCCCATTCATCTATAAATTCTATTGCCAAAGACTATCAGTAAACGGTAAAATAGACGTATTATAAAAAATAAACTTTATTACAATGGATAAAAAATTAACACTAGGGCTATTTGCTCTACTATTTATAACTTCAGGAGTTCAAAGTCTCGCTATTTCAAAAATTCAAGCAAATAAAGTGGCGAAAAATTCAACAGTCGCACTTGCTACTTCTTCTAATCAACAAGCTACTGCTAGTTTATATGATTACACAACTACACTAGAATCATCCGATCCATCAGTTCCAACTCCACAGGGGTATATGGTTAATCCACGTGGAGAATGTTCATTTTATTTAGACAGAGGCAATTATAGAGTTTTTTTTACCGGCGGTGTTGTTCTTGATGGAGGTGCAAACAGCGATAGCACTGAACATCGGGGTTGTGGTGGGGCGAGTGTGAGTAGCGTTCGTCGTAACGCTATAATTACTGCTCCGGTTGACCTAATCGTCACACTTCCTTCAATAGATTCAAAAGATAGAAATATGATTGCCTCTGGAGGTGTAGTAACTGTTATGCAGTTCAAGCTTGCTCTTTTAGGATATATGAACTTCGACCAGATCTCTGGTAATCTTGATGAAACGACAAAAAGCGCAGTCATGACTCTTCAAAAAAGTACAGGCTTGTCAGCAACGGGTAACCTCGATACCAAGACTGCGACAGCTCTTGATCTAGCTATCTCTAAGTCTGGAGTACTTTCTACTTCTACAGATGGTACATTTATCTCTAAGTAAAATTTAAATAGTAAAGAAAAACAGTCCGAAAATCGGGCTGTTTTTCTTTACTAAATTTTGGTAAAATGTGACTATTATGCAAACACTATATACTCACGAAAATTCAAATATTAGAAAGACTTGGTTTCTTATAACCACGTTTCTTGTTGTTGTGATTGTTCTGGGTTGGTTTTTGAGTATCTACTTTGGTTCACCAGATATTCTCTACATCGCTATTGTATTCGCCTTTTTTCAGGTTTTCTTTTCATATTGGTTTTCTCATAAAATAGTTTTATCGATGACTGGTGCGAAAGAGGTTAAAAGGGAAGAGCACAGAGATTTGTGGAATGTTGTTGAAAACCTTTCCATAACTGCGGGACTTCCGATGCCAAAACTCTATATCATAAACGATCCTGTTCCGAACGCTTTTGCGACCGGAAGAGATAAAAAACACGCCGTTGTTGCGGTAACAACAGGGCTTCTAGAACGACTTGATCGTACAGAGCTTGAAGGCGTTATTGCTCACGAACTTTCTCATATTGGAAATAAAGATATGCTAGTATCAACACTCGTGGTTGTTTTGGTTGGATTTATAACACTTCTATCAGATATGTTTTTACGAGCTCAAATGTTTGGTGGAAATAGAGATAATGACCGAAGTGGTGGCGGGCAAGTCCAGTTGGTTCTGATGGTTGTCGGTATTGTTTTGATGATTCTCTCACCTATCATCGCAACACTTATCCAGCTTTCTATTTCACGTAAAAGAGAGTTTCTTGCTGACGCTTCAGGTGCACTTCTAACTCGTTATCCAGAAGGCTTAGCAAAAGCTTTAGAAAAAATATCAGCTTCTCCTGGAAAGATGCAAAAGGCGAACCACGCCACAGCTCACCTTTTCATTTCAAATCCATTTGGTAAAGAAGGCAAAAATAATTGGTTCACAAATCTCTGGGCAACACATCCACCAGTGGAAGAACGTGTAAAACGACTTCGCGCTTCTGATTAATCTATGAAATTTTATTTTGCTTCTCGAATAAAAAACAAAGAAAAGCTTTTGAAGTTCTCTAAAATTTTAGAGAAAAACAATCACAAAGTTGTTTCTTCATGGATGAATGTAGGATCTTTAAAACCTTATTCAGAAAATCAGCAACAATCTCGCGCCATGGCTAAAAAGATAGAAGGGGATATTAAAAAATGTGATATTTTTGTTTTAATAAGCGACAAGGCTGGAACAGACATGTTTGTTGAGCTTGGTATTGCGATTTCTCTTAAAAAGAAAATTTATATTGTAGGCAAATGGAACAAACGCTCTCTTATGCATTTTCATCCCCATGTAAAACATGTGGATGCTTTAAATACTTTGTTTAAAAATTAAAACCCACAATTTGTGGGTTTTAATTTTCTCTTGCTCTTATTTCTTTTAAATCAATCTCTACATCATCGAGGAGATTTTTAAGTCTGTCTTGATCATCTATATCTAACTTCTCTAACTCGTTACCGAGTATTTCATATATTACTAAAACTTCTTTTGGGTTTGCAGCCATTTCCTCTAATGTATCTCTCGGAAAAGCTTGAGAAAGTATTATTTCTAAATCACTTTCTATCTCTGGCGAAAATCCAGAAACTCGAATTTTTGCAATCCAGCTGTTTATCTTTTTCTCAAGGATCCTACCAGGAGTAAGATCCATGTGTTTTTCATATTTTCCATCCATATTGTTAGTATATCATTTTCTGGCGGAGACTGGGAGTTCGATCCTTACAGGATCAGTACCCCAATTGGAGATTTTGTTTCCTTTTAGTCACAAAATCTGCTCAATCGGGCTTCAAATCTCCTACGAAAGTTTCCCAAACTTTCTCTTAAAAAACCTAAAGGTTTTTTACTCCTGCGGAGACGGGGAGATTTGAACTCCCGAAGGCTTTGACACCTTGCTACCTTTCCAAGGTAGTGCACTAGACCGCTATGCGACGTCTCCAAATTTTGGTAAGATAAACTTATTAAAAGTTTAAATATAATTAGTATGTTAAAGGAATTCAAGGAATTTGCAATGAAAGGGAATATGATTGACTTGGCTGTTGGTATTGTTATTGGTACTGCTTTTGGAACCGTTGTGAAGTCTTTGGTTGACGACGTGATAATGCCAATCGTTTCCGGCCTTTTAAGCCTTCCAGATTTTAGTAATCTTTTTTTAATTTTGAAAAATCCAACGGATACTGTCTTCACTTCTGTAACAGTGGCTCGTGAAGCCGGGGCGTCTGTCTTTGCATACGGTTTGTTTATTAACGCCCTGATCGCCTTTGCTCTCGTGGCATTTGCTTTATTTATTATCATAAAAGCAATAAACAAACTTAAAAGGAAAGAAGAAGAAAATCCAACACCAAAAGCACCAACAGAACTCGATGTTTTGAAGGAAATCAGAGATTCTTTAAAGAAATAAGCTAAAATCCAGAACCTGCATGGGTTATGGATTTTTGGTATAATACCGATATGTTTGAATTACCAAAATTAAAATATAGTTACGACGCCCTAGAACCTCACATTGATGCAAAAACGATGGAGATTCATCACACGAAGCATCACCAAACCTATATAGAAAAATTAAACAAAGCGATTATTGGAACAGAATGGGAAAACAAAACTATCGAAGAAATTCTTAGTAATATTTCAAAGCTTGAACGACCAATCAGAAACAATACAGGTGGTCACTGGAATCACAGTTTCTTTTGGGAAATTATCGGGCCAGATGCCGGAGGTGTTCCAGCGGGAGAACTTATGGTAGCGATTGAAAAGTCGTTCGGTACGTTTCCAGATTTTAAATTAAAATTCGAAGAAGTGGCGGTGGGAATTTTTGGTTCTGGCTGGGTTTGGCTCATCGTTTCAAATGGAGAATTGAAAATAACTCAAACCCCACTTCAAGATAACCCACTTATGGATGACGCTAAAGAAAAGGGTCTGCCAATCTTAGGACTCGATGTTTGGGAGCATGCGTACTACTTAAAATACCAAAATAAACGTGCAGACTATATTAGTGCTTTTTGGAATGTGGTGAATTGGACAGAAATTTCAAGAAGATTTAACGAAGTAAAATAATATGGACCTAGAAGAAAAAAAGAAAAAGCTTTCTGAGCTTGAATATAAGGTTACTCAAGAAAAGGGAACAGAAGCGCCTTTTTCCGGTGAGCTTTTGAATAACAAAGAAAAGGGAATGTATGTCTGCAAAGTGTGTGGACAAAACCTATTTTCTTCTGATGCGAAATTTGAATCCGGTACAGGTTGGCCATCGTTTGATAAACCGGAAAATTTAGAACATTTAAAACTTATCGAAGATAATACTCATGGTATGTCTCGCACTGAGGTTCAGTGTAAAAATTGTGGTGCTCACTTGGGTCATGTATTTAATGACGGCCCAGCAACAACAGGTGAGAGATATTGCATCAATTCCTGCTCACTTGATTTTAAAAAAGATTAATAAAAACGATATGAAAATAATTACGAAGACAGAAAAAGTAACAAATAAAGAAGCTGAAACATTCCTGGATTCTTTAAACAAACAATACTTTAAATTACACAAATCATTTGAAGATTTATACTGGGTCTCATATATGGGAGACCACTCCGTCGATGATAAACTTACTGCTGCAAAAAATAAATTAAATGAGTTTCGGGCAGATATAAATATATCGAGCAAAGTAACTAAATTTTCTCAAATTTCTAACATCAAACTAAAAGAAAGATTTTTGCTATGGAAAAGATTTTTTAGTGTTTGGCAGACACCAAAAGAGTTACTTGAACTAAAAGACAAAATCATGAAGCTGGAAGCAAAAATTAAAAAAGATCAGGGTGAGTTTTCTTATGGTTATAAAGATCCAAAGACTGGTAACTTTATTCCGGCTTCAAAAGGTAAACTCAGTCTTATGGTTGGTATTGAAGATGATGAAAATATTCGAAAGGCTTCATACGAAGCTCTACAAGAATGTGCGCCACTATTTATTGAAGACTATCTTACTTATGTAGCTTTGCTCAATGAGTTCGCCCATAAATTAGGGTTTGAAGATTTTTACGCATACAAAGTTTTTGTTGAAGAAGGTATGACAAAAAAAGACCTTTTTGAAATATTTGATAATATTTTTGAAAAAACTAAATCAGCCTTTGGAGAAGTTGCTAAAATAGCAGAAGGTAATCCAAAAATGAAAAAGCCATGGAACTTCTCGTATATGATATCTGCTTCTTTTGAAAAAGAAGAAGATCCTTATTTTCAATTCGAAACAGCGCTAGATGTTTGGACTAAAACATTTGCCAATCTTGGTATTAACTTTAGAGGAAGTAAAATCAAACTAGATTTATTAGATAGAAAGGGTAAATATTCTAATGGTTTTTGTCATTGGCCAGAATTAATTAGTTTTGACGGCAATAAGAGAATTTCTGGTCAAGCGAATTTTACTTGTAACCTTGTTCCAGGAACAATAGGTGCCGGAGAAGATGGTATCCATACTTTATTTCACGAAGGTGGACACGCAGCACACTATTTAAACTCTGACATGAAAGATATATGTGTAAATAATGAATACCCGCCAGGCTCAACTGCTTGGGCAGAAACACAAAGTATGTTTATGGATACGATTTTCTCAAGTATTGAATGGAAAACGAGATATGCTAAAAATAAAGATGGTAAAAGTTATCCATTTGATTTATTTGAAAGAAAATTGGAAAAACTACACGCCTTTTCACCTCTTCGTATGATGGGAATTATGAGTGTCATGTATTTTGAGAAAGAGATATATGAAACAAAAAATTTAACAAAAGAAAAAGTCATCAGTATCGCAAAAAAGGTTAGGAATAATTTTTCTGCCTTTAAATATAATTCAGTCGGTCTTTTAAATGTTCCACATATTTATTCTTGGGAGAGTACATGCTCATATCACGGTTATGGTCTTGCTGAACTTGCACTTACTCAATGGAGAGAATATTTCTTCAAGAAATATGGATATATTGTAGACAACAAAAACATTGGAAAAGAAATGTTAAAAGTTTGGAAGCTTGCTATGTCAAAAACTTTTCCTGAATTTGTAAAAATAGCCACTGGTAAAAAACTGTCTTCTGACCCGTTCGTAAAATCTATAATGAGAAGCAAACAACAAGTCATTAAAACAGCAAAAGATAGAATAGAAAAAATAAAATCTGTAAAAACTAAAAATACAAATGATATTGGTGCAAGGATAGAACTTGTTCACGGAAAAGAAAAAATAGCGAACAACTCAAAAAGCTTTGAAGCAATGGTAAACAAGTATAATACTTGGCTTTATAAACAAAAATAAAAACCTCTCAGATTTGATGTAGTATCCGAGAGGCGAACATTATTTCTTCTTCGGTTAGAGTAAATCCACCGGCCTTTGTTTTGAGTTCTTCAATATCTGAAAATGTAACCATTTTGTATTCTTTCTTGCCAATAGTTACAACGAGGCCAATACTATCATCCATAAAAAGAGAAAAGTAAAATTTTATTTTCCCATTCCTTCTTTCATTTGGAAAACGTTCCAAGGTGAAGGTGGATTTTACTGTATCCATGTGTACTTTTTTCTTATTATAAACCGACCTTAGTCCTTATGCTATAATCAGGGCATGAAAAGAGACGAACAGGCTTTCTTCGAAGGCTACAATAAGCTAAATAAAGCTCAAAAAGAGGCTGTAGACACGATTGACGGTCCGGTGATGGTTATTGCTGGTCCCGGAACAGGAAAGACTCAAATCCTCTCCCTTCGCATCGCAAATATTCTCAGAAAAACAGATACAGAATCTGATGGTATCCTTTGTCTTACCTTCACCAATTCTGGCGTGAGTGCGATGAGAGAACGTCTTCGAAAATATATTGGTGGGGCATCTTTAAAAGTTGAGGTTTCAACCTTCCATAGTTTTGCGATGAAATTCATCGAGCAAAATTTTGAAGTTCTCGGCTATGTAGAGCAACCAAAACTTATCGATGACGTCGAGGCGATATCTCTTTCTGATTTTATTTTATCTAACAATGAATGGGAACACCTCACCACTCGTACAAATAAGTCTCTTTACTTTCGCGATATCAAGTCCCTTATTTCTCTTTTAAAACGAGAGCGTTTAAGTCCTGATGATTTTTTGCTGGAGATAAAAAAAGAAATAAATAATATTAAAAATGATGAATCAAATATTTCAACGAGAGGCGAGAGTAAAGGAAAATTAAAACAAGAAGCATTAAGAAAAATTGAAGGACTTGAACGGACACAAGAAGTTGTAAAATTTTACTCACTATACGAGTCATTAAAAAAAGAAAAAAACCTACTCGACTATGACGATGTTTTAGAAGAACTTGTCAGACTTGTAGAAATATCTCCCGATGCTCGTGACGCTATCAGAGAAAAATATCTTTACGTGCTTGTTGATGAACATCAAGATTCTTCGGGAGTACAAAATGATTTCTTGTCGCGTGTCTGGGGTGATGTTGAGTCCCCTAATATTTTTGTTGTCGGTGATGACCGTCAACTCATTTTTGGTTTCGGTGGAGCTTCACTTTCATATTTTGAAGGATTTAAAGAAGTCTTTAAAGGTTTGAAGCTGATAACACTCACTGAAAATTATCGTTCAACACAAAAGATTTTGGACGTAGCGGACACACTCCTTAAAAGTTCTTTGTCAGAGGCCAAGCTTCTTTCTCAAAACAAAGATGCTCACCCTCTTCGTATTATCGAAGCAGAGTATCCCAGGGATGAGATTCTTCGAGCCGGACTTGAAATAAAAGAAAAGATTGAAAAAGGGATGGATCCAAGCGAGTGTGCGATTTTAGTTCCTAAAAATAGAGAAGTTCGAAGTGCTATAAAAGTTTTGGAGGATCTTGGACTATCGGTTGCTTCAAGCGGATCAGCCAAATTATTTACTGATCCTGAGGCGATAGATTTCATAAAAATTCTTGAGGCACTAGCCTCCCCAGAAACACCGCACATTGTCGCACCGCTTTTACTTTCGCCAATATCGAGAATCCCAACCCTCTCTGCCCACAGATTTTTAGCAAAATATGAACCTCGAAAACTTACACTAACTAAACTCCTCGCTCTCAGCATGGAAGATGAAGAAGTTGACGAAAGTATTGGAGAATTTGGTAAACTCTTAGCGGTGTTCTTAGAAGAGTCTAATCTAGGAGATATTCATAGTCTTATCCAAAAAGTTGGTGAAGAATTTCTGATTAAAACAGCAAGGGATCATAAAGAATTAACGAAACGTATTGAGATTATTCGGACACTTCTTCATCTAGTTATTTCTGAAGTCGAGAAAAATCCAAAATTAAATCTAAATGATTTTCTTTTGTTCATTGATCGCTTGAAAGAATACGACACCGACATTCCCTTGGCTGTTTTCGAATCAGATAGCGGAGTTAAGGTTATGACGCTCCACAGTTCAAAAGGTTTAGAGTTTGAATCAGTGTACATCTGTCATCTTGATGAAAAAAATCTTTTAGGGAAAAAGAATGCTTCTTTTACGCTTCCAGAAAAAATAAAACAAATGGAACATAAAAAAGATGAAGAAGTAGTGAAGCGTGAGCTGTATGTTGCTATAACCCGTGCGAAAAAATATTGTACACTTTCATATTCAGTGTCGAGTTATACTGGCGCACCCTTAGAGATGAGCCATATTATATCTGATTTACCTGCAGAGCTTTTTGATCGAGAATCTTTTAGAGATAATGAAAAGTATATTATGAGTCAGGGGATAGATATGTTTGTGAAAAGTGGTAAAAAGTTTGAGGATCCGGTAACGAAAATTAAGTTAGCAGAATTGGTGAAAGATGAATATCACAAACATAAAATCGCAGTAACTCACCTAAACAATTTCTTTGAATGTCCTTGGAAGTGGTATTTCAGGAATTTTTTAAAGCTTCCAGAGCCTCAAACGATGAGTTTGGAATTTGGGAATTTGGTTCATGGAACTCTCGAAAAAGTATTGAAGAAAAAAATAAAGCCAAATACTTCATCGATTAAAAAAGCTATTGAAGAAAAAGCCGAAAAACTTCGTGGTTTTACGGAAACGGAAATTTCTCGTATGAAAAAAGAAGCAGAAAGTCTAGTCATGAGTTGGATAGAAAAAAGATTGCCAAATCTTGCTGAGGTATATGAAAGTGAAAAGTCTATTTTTTACCGCGATGCAGATTTTGAACATCTTCAAATAACAGGGAAGATAGATTTAGTTGAAATGATAGAAGAAGGCACTGTAAGAGTAACAGATTTTAAAACTGGTAGTGTTAAGAAAAAAGGAGAGATTGAAAAAGATACAGAAGAAGGTCGAATGTCGAACTATCGTCGCCAACTTGCGATGTATACATATCTCATCGACAGGACTAGTCAAGGCGAAACACACGTTTTGGAATCACGACTTGAATTTTTAGAAGGCGAAGGTCAAAAAGACGCGATGTATGTAACCACGATCGGCCTAGAAGATGTGAGAGCTCTCACAAAAGATATAAACGACTTTGACCAACTTCTTTCAAATGGAGATTGGGTAAACCGTGAGTGTAATTTTAAGCCGTGGAAGTCAGGTGAAGTCTGTGAGTATTGTAAGCTTGCAGAGATTTACAAGAAGCAGTAAACTTCCAAAGACCTAAAAATTTATGAAAAAACTGGTAAATACTAAATCAAAAGAAGAGCTTTTACAGGCTATTGAAAAAGAAGATTTTCGACGTAAAACTCTTTCTTTCTATAAATATGTAAAAATTGCTGACCCAAAAGCAATGCGGGATTTTCTCTTTGCTAATTTTGAAAAGCTCGGTTGTCTTGGAAGAATTTATATCGCGAAAGAGGGAATCAATGCGCAGATGAATGTGCCAGAAACAAACTTTGAAATGTTTAATACCTTTATCCAATCCATTCCAGAATTTGCTGGTGTGCCATATAAGATCGCCGTTGAAGAACGTGGTCAATCAAGCTTCTTAAAACTTATTGTAAAAGTTCGTCCAAAAATTGTTGCAGATGGACTCGATGATGAAACATTTGATCCAGGAAACACTGGTGAGTACGCTACGGCAGAAGAAGTGAATGCAATGATAGACAAAGGTGTAACTGTGATAGACATGAGAAATTTCTATGAAGCTGAAATCGGGCATTTTGAAAACGCAAAGATTATGCCGGTAGATACATTTCGAGAGCAACTTCAAAAAGTTGATGAAATGTTTCGTGATGAAAAAGATGAAGAGATTTTGCTGTACTGCACGGGAGGAATCAGATGTGAAAAAGCTTCAGCGTGGATGAAGCACAATGGTTTTAAAAATGTTAAACACGTTAAGGGTGGAGTTATTAATTACGCTCACCAAGTAAAAGAAAAAGGTTTGCCAAATAAATTTTTAGGAAAAAACTTCGTCTTCGATGAAAGACTCGGTGAAAAAGTGGGCGACGAGATAATCTCAGTGTGTCATTTGTGTGATAAAAATAAAACAGACGAGCACCGACATTGTAAAAATAAAAATTGTCACGTGCTTCACTTGTCGTGTGATGACTGTCTACATAAATTAAAAGGATATTGTTCAGCTTTCTGTAAAGTTTGCGATAAACTTCCAGCTAAAATGAACAGCTTCTTGATCAGACGAGATCGAAAACAAGAACATGGGAATCAGTATAAGAAAAATTACCTTCGGCGAATAGAAGGTAAAGTAAAAAGATAATTAAAAAGACCGGCGCCAGAGGCGCCGGTCTTTTATTTTACTGAACAGCTACACTAAAGTTTTTTGTCGTAGATAGCCCAGAAGATGTGTTGGTTATTACTATCGGAACATTATAGTTTCCAGGAGGTGTACTTGGTCCAAAATAAACTTGTGGACCAAATATTCTTTCATCGTCAGGTGATAAATTAGAAATGAAAGTTGTAAGACTTGTGGCGCTGAAGTTATTTGGCACCACGCTTCCTGGCAAACCTTGTCCCAAAGTTACAGTGAAATTTGAATTAGGGCAAGACAAGTAGTCGTAGTTAGTTAAATGTAACCAAGTATTAAATACGGAGCCTGGAGCTATTGTTGTTAATGTCGGATACCACTCGTTTACTTTCGGCGCAAGTCTTTGGCAAGTGAAACTCGGGTTCATTGTTACTTGGAATTTTCTAGTATTCGTACTATTTGAAGGGAGAGTGGTAACAGAAAGTCCATATCGTGGCTCAGAATATGTTTGTCCAGGATTGAGGCTCACTTGGTAAGGATTAGCAGAAGTTCCAAGATTGGGAGCATTTCTTAAATACATTATTTTTGCATTTTTTGGATTTAGTTGTCCGCCCAAACTACTATCAAAACCTTCTTTGTAAATAAATATCCCTTGTTGATTTTCTGCGATGTTGTGTGGTGGAACCTCACCTCCACCCCCTCCACCTAGAGCTGGAGTGTTAAGACCGGCGTCATATCCTATTGCTTGTCTGAACTCTATCCAGATCGGAGTTTTACTTGATGCACTACTTGGCTTTATTCTGTAAGCTTTTGTGCTGTTTATGGTTCCGAGTATTGGAGACGGAGGAAGGGATTCCAGGTTGCTAATAGTGTATGTTCCAGATTGTGTAATTGTCCTTATATCAGAGCTCGATAACCAATTAAGTTTAGATTTTGCCCAAGCACTAAAGTGAAGTCCGATAGTATCGTACGCCATCGTGTCATAGTAATTTCCAAGACCTATTTCTTGGCAGTTATCTGTTGGAAGTGTTCCCTCACACTTTAATCCGTGTGCATGTTGAAGTCCTAAAGCATGACCGAACTCGTGAATGAGTACATGTTCAAGGTTGTTTGGGATGGTGCTCGTATTCATACTCTCTGACATTTGAGAGCTTTGCTCCATCCACGAACCTTCGCCCGCATTGACCCATGTTATTGTTTTGTTATAAGTCACTCCGTTAATAAGATAAGGTTGTGGTCCAGTATTTGAGCTTCCATATACAGAATATCCAGGACACATCGTGATGATTACAATGTTTCCATAATTATTCAAATCAATACCTTCACTTGCGATGAATGCACCTAAATCATTTTGTGGGTCTGCTTGGCATACATCACTTTGAGTAATATTTCTTTGAATAGTATACCAACCGAAAACATCTCCGGTTATAGACTGTCTGTTGTATGACGCTTCTCTAAAATAATTTTTGAAATCGCCATTCTCGAACATCATATTATTTGCATCTGCATTAGAAAAAGGTTCGCTCGCCGTGTTTAAGTAATTTACGAGAAAGACTGCAACCTTTTTAGGTTTCGCTTTTGAAGGGATTATCGTTCCAACCTTCTTTTCTTCAACAGATTCTTTTACTCCATCAAAAACTTCTCCCAAATACTCGGCTTTTTTTAAAGTAACTTTTCCTGTTTTAATATCTAAGCTACCAGTGACGTTATACATCCCAGCAGATATTTCAGTCGCTACATTATCAACAGTAAATTCATAACCTTTTCCATCAACAAAAATTTTTTGCTCTATATTGCTTGTAAATTTAGAAGTAGAGCCTTTTATATTTTCTCCAAAATTTTCTTTTACTGTTAAGCCAATAATCCTTTGACCAGAAATATCTTTTGTTGTAGGTTGAGTCGTCACTTTTGCCACCGCAGCTTGCTGATTTCTCATATTAGCCAGAACAGGACTTATCGAGATGATCGTTATGCAAACAATAGAAGCGATAAGTGCACCAAAAAGCAAAACTTTTTTATTAGATGTTTTTTCCATACCAATATTGTACAGTGAAAGTTTTTAAAATCCAATAAAAATGTGTATTTTGTCAAACAATGTAATCTCTTACTTTTTTCTTAGCAAAAATCGAATAAATTTCTTAACCTGCCTGCCGTTAGGCAGGCGATATATTTTAAGCGTCGAAGAACTTTAATTTAAAAAGAAAACACCCGCGAAGGCGCTTTCCTGCGAGCGTGTCATCGTCTCTTCTTATTTAGTTTTTGGTTTTCTCTGTAAAACCAAAAGTGTAGCAAAAAATACTACAAGTATGATTGACATACCAATCACATCATCCTTTGCTGTAATACCTAATTCAAGAATTACTCCAGCAGCAATTCTTACAGAAATGCTAATAACTGAGGCGATCAGAAACTTTTCAGTCTTGCTCATAGGGTACATGGTTTTTATTTAACTACTTTATACTTGGTTTTTAAACAAAGGTCAAGCTTAAATTACTTCTTTTAAAAAGACACTTTTATTGGTATATTTAGACAATGGAAAAAGGTAAAGAGCATCCTTTGCAGATACTCACATCCGAAGCTATTCGGGTATTTTCTAATATAGGATTTGAAGTTTCTATGGGCCCTGAGCTTGAAGACGAATGGCATAACTTCGATGCCTTAAATGTTCCGAAAGATCACCCAGCTCGTGATATGCAAGATACGTTCTATATCAAAAACAAACCTGGGTTTGTTCTGAGAACCCACGCTACGAATTCAACAGCTAGGTCTCTTGAGGCTTTAGTAAAATCTGGAAAGTCAGAAGGTGCGTTTATTTCTGTTGGAAAAGTTTTCAGAAATGAAGCAACAGACGCAACTCACGAAATGCAATTCTTTCAAATCGACGGATGTATGATTGGTCCGAAAGTAAGTTTGGCAAATATGAAAGCAGTGCTTTTAGAATTTTATAAAACAGTGCTGGGTCCTGATGCTGATGTTGAATTCCGTCCAAGTTTTTTTCCATTCACCGAGCCTTCAGTCGAGATCCATACGAAGTTTAAAGGTAAGTGGCTTGAGATGATGGGCGGGGGAATGATTCATCCAGAAGTTTTAAAAAATGTCGGGCTTGATCCAGAAAAAGTTCAAGGCTTCGCTTTTGGTGGAGGACTCGACCGTGTCGCGATGGTAAAATGGCAAATCCCTGACGTCAGATATTTTTATCAAGGAGATCTAAGAATAAATCAATTCTAAGTTAGTTATAAAGTTGAAAGTCTTTAAAGTTATAAAGTAAAAAAATGAAAATAGAGAGATTTGAAGAAATAATATCCTGGCAAAAATCAAAAGAGCTAACTCTACTTATTTATTCTGGTTTTAAAAATTGCAAAGACTTTTCTTTTAAAAATCAAATTGAAAGAGCCTCGATTTCAATAATGAACAATATAGCTGAGGGTTTTGAAAGACAGACAAATAAAGAATTTAAAAATTTTCTTTATATTGCTAAAGGTTCTTGTGGAGAAGTTCGCTCAATGTTAGGAATTGCCATAGATTTAAATTATATTGATAATCTGACCCACGAAAAACTAGAGAACAAATAAATTGAAATTTCAAAATTATTATCCGGATTTATAAAAACTTTATAACTTTACAAACTTTATAACATGAAACTTAGTTACAATTGGTTAAAGTGGTATGTTCCTGAAATTCCTACTCCAGAAAAACTGGCAGATGTTTTTACATATCATCTTTGTGAAGTGGACGGGATGGAAACATGGAACGACCCAAACTCGTCTGGATACGAACGGGCAAGCGACACTATCTTTGATTTAAATATTTTACCAAACAGAGCCCACGATTTACTCTCACATAAGGGTGTAGCAAAAGAATTATCTGGGCTTTTAAATATTCCTTTCAATGATCCAACTCCAAAGTATAAAATCCCTGAATCAAAAGAAACGAATCTTAAAATAAATATAGCAACAGAAAAATGTCGAAGATATTCGGCGCGAATTATTCGCGGGATTAAAATCGGTCCGTCTCCGGAATGGGTAACGCTACATTTAGCCTCTGTCGGTCAGCGAAGCATCAACAATGTTGTCGACGCGACAAATATAACGATGTATGACTCTGGTCAGCCAACTCACGCTTTTGATATGTCAAAAGTAAAAGGCGATATAACTATTAGAAATGCGAAAGCCGGAGAAAAAATAACTATACTTGGCGGAGAAGAAAAAGAGCTTTTAGAATCTGATATAGTGATTGCTGACGATGAAGGCGCTTTAGCTATTGCGGGAGTTAAAGGAGGAATAAAAGCCGAAGTAGATGAAAATACAACAGACGTGATCATCGAAGTTGCAAATTTTGATCCAATATCGGTTCGAAAAACTGCACGGCGACTTGGTATTTTTACTGATTCAACAAAGAGATTTGAAAATGATTTATCTCCCGTTTATGTTTTGCCGGCAATGGTGGAACTCTCGGCACTTTTTGTCGAAAATTTCCCAGAGGCAGTCTTTGAAGAAATTGTAGACATTTATCCAACTCGTGAAAAGTTTGAAGTAAAAAGAAAAATAGTTATTTCTCAAAAAGATTTGAATAGAATATTAGGAGTGGAGTTCGATGTCGCGACGATCACAACCGCTGTGATTTCTCTTGGTTTTGATTACAGTGAGACAAATGGAATCTTCCAGATTTTTATCCCTCTAGAGCGACTCGATTTAAATGTAATGCAAGATTTAGTAGAAGAAATCGGCCGAGTGATCGGGTATGACAAGGTGATACCGGTGATGCCAAAGATTTCTACAAAGCCAAAAATAAACGAAACATTCGCGAAGATTTTTGCTGTGCGAGAAAAACTTCTATCAGATAGATATTCTGAAGTGATGACATATACGTTTGGCAAAAAGGGTGAAGTAGAAGTAGCTAGGGGCGCGAAAGGGAAATCACACCTACGAACAAATCTAATAGACGGACTAAAGGAAAGCTATGAGATGAATCGTTTGAATGCCGGAGTTTTAGGAGTAGATGAAATAAAAATTTTTGAAGTAGGAAATGTTTTTTCAAATGGTCAAGAGTTACTTCACGTTGCAACAGCAGATAAAAAGGGAATTAAAGAAGTTAGTGTTAATGAATTTATGAAAAAAAATAATCTAGATATCTCCGACTATAATTTTCCTAATCACTATCCACAAGCTACTAGTCACTTTAAAGAGTGGTCAAGTTTCCCGTTTATCGTTCGTGATATTGCAGTTCTCATACCAAATGAAACTGATAAAAAAGAAATTGAAGATATTTTAAAAGATGCAAAGCTTTTGGGTGTCTCACCGAGACTTGTCGACGTATATCAAAAAGATTATAAAACTTCTTACGCTTACAGACTTGTATTTCAATCACATGAAAAGACATTAACTGACGAAGAAGTTCTGCCGATCATGGAAGAAATCTATACAAAGATAAAAGAGAAGGGATTTGAAGTGAGATAGTGAAAAGCCCCGCAACGTAGTTAGCGGGGCTTTTTCTCATCCGTATTTACTACGGACGAAGTCTCTCGTAATAGACGAGAGAAATTAGTGTTATTAAGAACAATGTCCTGAGGTAATTTTGGGCGGTTTTCATCTTGCAGGATATTGGTTCAAGGACAAATATATAACAAATTAAGTTTTTGTCAATATCACTAAAAACCCTAGAAAAATAAGTCTTAAATAAAGAACTGGGGAAAAGCTTGCTTTTTTTACTATACGTGGTATAATATAACCAAACAAAAAACCCAGCCCATGAAAAAGCTCATTCCAACTTTGGCGCTTTGCTTTTGCATGGCTCCATATATCACGTCCGCACAAGAACAAGCGAACACTTTCGGCAACACAGAGCATCTGGAGATGATGCATACTCCGCCTATCGATACTATCGATCAATCTGGCCGATTCCTCGGACAAACGTTTACGCTTGATAGTAGATCGTTTGTCGAAAGTGTTAGTTTTGCTGTGTTTGAGTGGTATAGCCTCTATGACCACACTGGAACGCTGACCTTCTACGCTGATCAAGCTTTTGGAGAAGTTCTCTTCACATCAGAAGTGAATTTCCCTGGACTCGCAAGGTTTGTTGAAGATCCTACGCTTCTCGAAGGGAATTCTGCAAGTTACCTTGTGTCTCACTGGGACTCTCTTCTGCTGAGCCCTCTGTTTGGGGGAGAGATATCCTTCCAAGATATCGCTACTACGTTCCCAGTGAACCAGATTTTTGACCCTGGAACTATCGTCGTGGTTATGGAGCTCAACAGCTACAACAGTATAGATCGATCCCCAGTCTTCATGACATTTCCTAACTGTGTTGGCTTCTGGTGTACAAACCAGATAGACCCATACGAAGGAGGAGAGATGGTTACGGACGAAGTATACAACTTCTTCCTGAACTCGAATGAGTCAACTCCGATGATGGATTTGCCATTTGAAGTGAAAGTTCGTCAAGACATCTCAACCACGGTCTCAGAATTTTCTGTTCCGATACGGAATGGAGTTATGGTGGTTCCAGATGATTGGACCAATGGTTCACTTCTTGTTGCCGATGTTCTCGGACGCGAAATTGCATCGACTTCGTCACTTGTTGGCGGACAGATGATCAATGTTCCTACGGGCCAAGCTCTTATCGTCACACTTATCAGCAAAGATGGTGTACGAAAAACAGCGAAGGTTTTTGTGGGGCATTGAACCACAACTCAGAACCCTTTTCCACACGGAGAAGGGTTCTTTTTTATGGTAAAATTAGTTGTTAATTCATTATGAAAATTTCAGCAAACCTTAAGAAAATAAGTACTTTTTTACTTGCGGTTTTTCTTG
>CAZJZW010000006.1:20283-28745 GCA_964550665.1 uncultured Candidatus Saccharibacteria bacterium | reverse complement strand
AAAGATGGCGACAAGAAGGAAAAGTGGCACCAGAGGTTCTGGAACAAGGTGAGAATCAAAGACGAAGGCACTAAAGGACTTAAGGTGGTCATCGTTCTGTTAGTACTCATCCCCGCTCGGTGGATCTGGACTGAAGGCATACCAAAAGCTCTCGGAACAGGCAATGAGCCAATCGGGCAAACTATGTACCCTTGGGAAGGTAAACTTACTCGGGACGTAAAGGGTTCAAAAGTCCTTAACCCTCCTGGTGAAGGATACCCGATCTCGATCGAGATTAAAGATGCCTTTGTGCATCTAGTCGATTTCGACAAACTCGATCTTTACATCGTGGGGAGAATGAACGATAAGGATTTACCCCCTCAAAGGTATAATCCTCCTCGTGGTTTCAAACCAGACCTAAATGTGTATCAGTCCTATAAAGTAGTTCTCGGAAGCAAATCGGCTTACAAGCGACTACACGAAGGATTGATAGAGATCAGGATGGATACGACCAGACAATGGATCGGCCCACAAGCCTCCAGCGCTTCGATCGTGTCACTTGATTGAAACCTATGTTGTTGAAGGAAAAGCCTGCGCCAAGGCGCGGGCTTTTTTCATTCCTATTTTCTATTTTAAATTTCCACATACAAAAACACCCCGCAGAATGCGGGGTGTTTTTGTATAGATGTTACTCTATTTCTATTGGAGGTAGGTCCACTTCCCCTGTGTCTATATTGATCTGTTGTTCTATGCCGAGCGTTCCTAAGATGAGTTGCATTATGAAAAATACAGAACCCATAATAGCCATACCGATAAGTCCCCAAATAATATGCTGTTTACCTTTTTCTCTCGCATCCGGCGCGTCTGAGTCCTTGATGAACTCAAACACTCCGTAGACGAAATAAACAGCAGCAATAGCAAACATCAGAGCAATAAGGGGGTTTACTATTTGTTTGTTGACTTTCCTTATAGTGTCATCAACAGAAGCGTAGGCAGTGAGAACGAAGGGCCACATAGATTATTGACAGAATACTGGGTTACCAGCTGCATCGTAATCAATGATACTGCCCTCAGCACAATCTGTTGATTGGATGTTTTGACCTCCTTGGTTGATACCAAATGTAGAGTTTAGAACAGCTACAAGTCCCCAGATAGACACGATAACGAATAGACCGATAATACCTGAGATAATAACTCTTCTTCCTTCCGCTTGATCTTCTGACTCTTTTGCTGTTGCGTATTTGATAACACCCCAGATTGTATAGAGAACAGCTAGAGTGATAAGGATAGGGATCACTACGTTCATGATCGCCATGATAGTACCCAACAAATTAAAAACTGTTGGACCTCCAACCGCCGTACCATCTGGGGTTGTAGCCAACGCCATGAAAGGAGCAACGATTAAACTTAGGACTCCAAAACCTTTGATTATTTTACTCATATATAAATGATAAAAATATTAATAATAAATTTTCGCGACCTAAATTAAAAGTTTTTTAGGATCGCTCTTATTATACCACCTTGTCAATTTTATTCCTCTTGCAACTGTGGAATAAACGGGGTGTTGCCAAGACCAAATGTTCCTTGCAAAACACCTACCAATCCCCAGACAGATACAATTACGAATAGACCGACAATTCCGTATAAAATAAAGTTTCTTCCCTCTTCTCTTTTTCCACTATCGTCACCACTAGCAATATATTTAATAACGCCAACAATAAAGACGATGACGGAAATAGATATGAGAAGTGGCCAAACAGATTTTTTAAGAATACAGATTGCGAGATCAAAGACGTCAGCAATACTCTCCATTTCAGACGGACAACCGTTAGTGGTACTTCCAGTATTATAGTTTACGGTTACGTTAGGCGAAGCGAGAGCCAAGATCGGAGAACCAACCAAAAACACGATCATAAAAATATTTGCTAAAAACTTCTGTGCTTTAAAAATTTTCATATATTAAACAATGTGGTTTATTAAACTAGTAATGTAAACTAAATCTATTTCATCAAACGTACCCTTTAAAACTTTTACTATAGTCCAGCCACCTAAAAGTATTGCTACACCTATTATAACCCAGAGTAGGTTTTTCTTTGCATCAACTAATTCTTTTTCATTTCCCCTTGCCATCACCAACCGAAGGCCAGAGTAAACAAGAAACACAGTCATTATCGGTATACCTATTTTAATTAAGGCATTTAGAAGTCCGACGATAAAATTATTTAGGTCACTCACTTGAAGAGGGTTGTCTATAACCTGCGCTGGCCAGCCGAGTGTACTAGCGGTGTTGTCGGTTGTTGTAGTAGCCGTTCCACTAGGATTAGGTCCGGATGGATTCGGGTTGGAGGGGTTCGGGTTACCTCCTCCTGGTATTGTTAACGTAGTAACAGAGTTTACAGGAGGGAAATTAGCTACGACGCTTCCGCCAGCTGGCATTAAGGAGAAAAAGAAGTGATATGTTGAACCAGGAGTGAAGGATCCGCCATTAATAAATGTAAAGAATGCTCCGGCTGAATCAAAATCCCCTGGGTTAACATCAAGTCCTGGATTAAATGGTCCGGAATAATTTGCCGGTGGCGCTGCGTTAAAAACTTGTCCTCTTATCATCACATCGTCAAGAGTTATAGGTGCTGATACAGAGACTTGTCCGCCGATTTCAACCTGACTGCCAGATTGATTTGTTTCAAGTATAGGATTAAACAAGTTTAATGTCTGAGCAAATGCAAACGTCGGCGCGAGTAAGATGGTTAAGGCAAGAAGAGAAAGTTTTTTTATGTGTGATATTTTTTTCATATATTAAGCAAAATAAATCATAACCATTGTAATACTTTCTATCGTGTCTTTAATAAGCTGTGCAAATATCCATGAACCTAAAAGCACGGCGCCACCGATAACAGCATACGTAAAAGCGTTTTTAGCAGTTTCGAGTTGCTTGTCATTTCCACGGGCAGTAACAAACAAAAGTCCAGAATAGATGATAGCAATAGCAACTATCGGTATACCGATCTTGATTGCAAAATCAATAACCTTTTTTATAAAATCATAGAGAGTCATTGTATTATCACCGATTGGATTTTGGAGATTTACATTTACTGATGTGACGCCGGTGATCCCTCCACCACCAGTTGTTCCTGTTCCGCCAGTACCGTTACCGCTGGTATTGTTCCCGGCTGTATCGTTTGGATGCGTCCCTTGGTATGTTTGAAGGATAGCAACAAATTGCCAAGCATTTGAATCTGAACATGAGCCTTCACAGTTATAACGAAGATTGCTAGTTAATTGAATGTCAGTAGCGCCTCCTAAAACGCTGTCGTTTATTCTTATATAGTAGTTGCAATCTGGGTCCGAAATGTCTTCGCACTCACTTTCGCCAACTCGAAAAGCAATTGTAAAATTGTCTGTTGGGGGTTGGACTACTCTGTTATCCGCCACACTAACAAGATCATCATCATCTTGCATTGCAATTGCACCAAATCCAGAAGTAACGATGAGACCACCGTCCTCTATGACGTCTTCCGTAACATCGTACTCAGTAATACTAAGCTCGAAACTGTTTCCAACACAGCCGGTCGTGACAAAATCAATATAAACATATGGTGGATTTGCCGCCAAGTACCAGAATGTTGGAGTAAAGTTGTTTGCTCGGAAATTGGCGGAAGTTACAACACAAGCAGCCTCTGTTTTATCTATAGATACAAAGAAAAAACCAGTGATGATAAAGCAAACTGAAAGAAATAGTTGTAAGAATTTTTTATTCATAGTTATACACCTAAAATACCTAGAAGTGGTCCAGAATATCCAAAAACTAATAATACGGTTCGAACAATCAACCAAGCAGCGAGTAGTATAACAAGACCTGTTGTTGCTTTTGCTATTATACTCTTTGCTTCGTCTTTCTTGCCTGGATTTCCACCGCTCGTAACAAGAACAAACCCGGCATAAGCAAAACTCAAAACGACAATAGGGACACCAATAACGAAAATCAGAAATCGAATGACTTTGTTAATCAAAAGTAACAATGTTTCAAATGTGCACGGAACAATTATTCCATCACACGTTGTGAGTCCATCTTCAAATTCTTCACCATCTGGAGCCGTGGGAGTTATCCCTCCTCCACCTCCTATTGGTGATGGAGGAGTATTTTGATCATTAAACATAAACGGCGCACTATCCATAAGAGGTAAACCTGAAAGTTCATTTGTTAGCCTAATATAGTATTGCTGATTCAAGCTAAAGTTTGATATCGGTATTGAAAAAGATCCATTTGGGCCAACGGTCATTGAAAGAGCAATCAAAACATCAGCTTGGTTTATGGTGTTCCCTGTACTTGGTGCACTTAAAACATAAACCCCCACTGGCATCCCAGAGATAACCCCCGGAGTATAGTTTGAAGGAAGGGTAATCGCACCGGAAAGAGTCGACGCCCCGTTTTGAAAAGTAGAGAAGTTTATAGTAATATTTTCTGGCTGTCCTGTTGCTGCGATAAAATAATCCTGAACAGGTTGTCCAGCAGTTTCACTCATTCCCCATTCGTATAGATTAAAATAATAGTATTGAGATGGATATAGATTGTTAACCGTGATAGCAAAACCATTTTGGGCATTGAGATACTCTGTTGAGTTTAAAACTGGGCCAAAACCAAGAACTTCTGAATCTCCTGGAAGAGAAGCTACTTCTCCTAAAACTGGGTTCGATCCAGGAAGTCCATATTCTATCTGAAACCGATAGGGTGCTGGTGGGTTATTTGTATGAACCATCGTACCTCGGACAGTAATCGATGTGTCAGCTATGGTAGGATTCCCCCATGTAACTCCTGCGATTTCATCACTAAACGCCTGGCTATAAGAAATGAGTGGTGCAATAGAAAAAATAAGGGTAAGAAGATATATTTTTTTATAGGATATTTTTTTCATTATTTAGCAAGTAATGATTTTAATTCTGTGTTTGTGTCTGCGATTGATTGGCTATAATCTTTCAATCCCGATAAAACATTTTCTATCATATCTGTGAAAATTACATTCGTTTGAGTATAATCAGGATCTATCCAAGACTTTGAGGCGATCGCTGATTTGTAATAAATATCAGAGAACTTATTAACAGAAGCTGTTGGGGCCAGCAAATCTCTTCGTACAGGTGAAAGTCCAGCAACTAAGGAAAATGGTGCGGCAAGTGGACCATTCGCTAACTGACTTGCTGTGTAAAAAGCTCCTTGGAAATTTTTAGTAGTTTTTGGTATCGCTAGTGCGTACATATTTGAATAGGTAAATGTCGTACCAGAACCCTCAACTTGAGGAATATTTGCAATATCAAAGTTTAGGTTCGGATTCATTTTTTGAACAAGTGGAATCTCACTAGCAAAACCAAAATAAATAGACAGCTCACCACCTGTGAATGCGGTTAAAGAAAATGGCATGCTTTTGTTCCATGAGTACACGGATTTTAAGGGATTAGAGAATTCGAGGAAAAATTTAAGAGTTTCTTCTGCTGGTTTTGCTGAGATATATGATTTTGAAGCAAATACAGAATTGTATACAGACTTTTCATAATCTCGGACAACAACCTTATTTCCGAGTTGAATATTCATCGCTAGGAGTATTTCCTTAAAGTTTTTTATGTTTTTTGCTTCTCCCAGTGCAACTCCGCTTGTTTTAATTTCAAGAAGTTCATTTTTATCGGTTAATTGTGGTACGAGAGTAGATAATTCTTTCCAGTATTTTGGTGGATTAACAATTCCCTTTGCGTTAAAGTGATCTTTGTTATAAAACATCACAAGCGGATCAGATAAAAATGGGAAACCTAATATTCCTGTTTCTGTTTTAAAAATTTCCGCAGCTTGAATATATGTATCTGAAAACATTCGATCAGAAAATCCTTGGTATGGAATGATAACAACTTTATCAGAATATAAATTTAACAAACTATTTGATAACATGAAGACATCTGGAGTTCCACCAAAAGCAAATGAGTCAAGTAAATCCTTTTCATAGGTGAGAGGATTTTTTTCGATATAGTTTAAAGAAAGAGTTCCGCCTGATTGTTTATTAAAAAAAGTTATCGTATCTTTTAACTGACTTTTTGGTACTGTTCCCCACATCACCACACTTCCAACAGCTCCGCCAGTTGGGCTTTGAGAGGCTTTGGTCGGTATTTCTATTGCACCAGAAAAAAAAGCTGCGGCAAGTCCACCGAACAAGCCAAAGATCAGGAGTAGAATTATTTGAAAATTTTTCATCTCTTATATTTTAAGGCAAAATCACAAAAAGAAGAAACGTATGTGTGTATTAGACCTTCGTAAAAATCATTCCATAGTGGTGATTTCCTGCAGGTATAATTTCTTTTAGTGTAAAACCTCCTTGTTCGAACAATCTTCTTGCCGTTGGTTCATCAACAACGTTTTCAGTTTGTGGACCAAGTCCGCCAAACGATTCTGACCAGTCAATCAAATATACTTTTCCATCAGACTTAAGAACTCTTTGGCATTCATTAACAAGACCGACTCTGTCTTCGACTTGAAATAAAATATTTGAAGCAATAACAACATCTATAACACCTGTCTGAAGCTTCGATCCTCCAATCACCTCTGCATCCCCCCAAACGGTCTCTACATTTACCAAACCTTTCTGCAAAACATCTTTTTGAAGCTTCATCAATAAATCTTTTTGAATGTCAACCGCATATACCTTACCTGATTCACCTACAGCTTCCGAAACAGGGTATATATAGTGACCCGAACCAGATCCAAAATCAGCAACCACGTCCCCTTCTTTTAGATGTAGGTATTCAATATTTTTCTCTGGATTTGAGAAGTTTAAAATCATAAACATATTATATAACACAAGCCAGTAAACGGTAAGGGAAATTGTGTATTAAATAATTGCTGACCAAAAAAAATAAAACCACATCGAATTGAGGTGGTTTTATTTTATATTTTATAGACAGGTAAGTGACGCTAAACTATCTCCCGCACGAGGCTTCATTATTTTTACTCCTTGAGTTTGTCTTCCTAGAACCGAAATTGAGTCGATGTCAGTTTTTATAACTTGGCCCTTTTTAGAAATAGCAATAATTTCTGAAACTTCTGGCGTGATCAAACTTGCAACCACTAAATCCCCTGTTTTCGAAGTAACCTTTGCTGTCTTAATACCGCTTCCACCTCTTTTTTGAGTTTTATATTCTTCTATTTTTGTTCTTTTTCCGAAACCGTTCTCAGACATCACTAGAAGCGTGGCGTCTTTTACGTCTTTTGTAACAATGCCGACACCAACGATCATATCCGCTTTGCCTAGCTTCATACCGCGCACACCTCCAGCAGAACGCCCCATTTCTCGGACGTCAGAGCTTTTAAACCTGATTGATTGTCCTTTCTTTGTTGCAACGATAACTTCATCTGTCTTGCCTAAAAAGTTTGCAGAATAAAGTTCATCTCCATCAGATAGTTTGATAGCGATAAGACCACTTCTTCTAACTTCTTTAAAGCTTTCGGCAGAAACTTTCTTTGCTACGCCTTGGCGAGTAACCAAAAGCAAGAATTCACTGTTTGCTTTTTTATCTTTATCCATCGGTACAATTGAAGTAACTTTTTCTTCGGCAGAAAGTGAGAGGAAATTCATGATAGATTTTCCTTTTGTCGCCCTGCGACCTTCTGGAATTTCAAACATTTTTATTTGATATGCTTTTCCAAGATTTGTGAAAAATAGCAAATCAGAGTGAGTTGAAGTGTTTAAAAGATGCGTGACAACATCCTCTTCTTTTGTTTCGAGATCTACGACTCCGACACCGCCTCGCTTTTGACTTCGATATTCTGTCGGATCAGTTCGTTTTACATATCCACCGAGGGTGTAAACAAGAACAGAATCTTTTTCGGGAATCAAATCTTCTTCTGAAATAGATTTTACTCCGCCTTTTATCACACGAGTTCGACGAACATCACCAAATTTTTCTTTGATTTCTTTAAGTTCATCTGAAATAAGGGCTAGAATTTTCTTTGGACTCGCAAGTAAATCTTTTAAGTATTTTATAAACGCTAATTTTTCTTTCAGCTCATCTTCGATTTCTTTTCTTTCAAGACCAGCGAGCTTTTGAAGTCGCATATCAAGAATAGCGATGGCTTGAAGATCAGAGAACTTGAACTTCTTCATCAAATTTACTTTTGCTTCGTCTTTATCTTTCGATGCACGGATGGTTTTAATAACTTGGTCTATATGGTCAAGCGCTATTTTTAAACCTTCTAGTATGTGAGCCCTCGCTTCTGCCTTCGCCAAGTCAAATTTTGTTCGACGAATAACAACAACTTGTCGGTGAGCAATAAATTCAGATAGGAAATCTTTTAGTGAAAGAGTTTGTGGCACACCGTCAACGAGAGCAACCATGTTGAAGTTAAAATTTTGTTCAAGCTGAGTATTTTTATAAAGTGTATTTAAAACTTTTTGTGGATGAGCAGTATTTTTTAGATCAATAACAATACGAATGTCTGTTGTTGATTC
>CAZJZW010000006.1:0-20183 GCA_964550665.1 uncultured Candidatus Saccharibacteria bacterium | reverse complement strand
AAGTTCGGCCGAAAGTCTACAGTATCTTTTTCAATATCACGAAGAAGTTCACCAGAAAATTTAGACATTTTTGCTTCAGTGTATCGCATCGCCGCCGCTGAGTCACCGTCTATAGAACCAAAGTTTCCTTGACCGATAACCAAAGGATACCTAAAAGAAAATTCTTGCACAGTGTTTACCATCGCGTCATACACAGAAAAATCTCCGTGAGGGTGATATTTACCGATCACGTCTCCGACGATTCTGGCTGACTTTACGAATTTTGCACCCGAGTGAACACCAAGCTTATGCATAGAAAAAAGAATTCTTCGATGCACAGGCTTTAGTCCGTCACGAATATCTGGAAGCGCACGAGAAGTGATGACCGACATGGCATATGAAAGATAAGAATCTTTCATCTCTCTGACGATGTTTGATTCTATAATTCTATCACGTTTTATTATTTCTGGAATATGTTCTTCTTTCTTTGCCATATAATTATTGATTATCTTTTTTCGTGCTATTAATGTTTGTTTTTACTTCTTTAAAACCTTCTTTCGCCCCGCCGAAAATCATCATCAGAGGTTTCAAATCTTCACTCGCTGACTTTTTTACAACTTCTTCATCTGTCTTGCCGTTCTTTATTACTAAAAACCAAATCCCTACGATAATGACTGTAGCTGACATTGCAGAAAAAATAGCTATTCTGTTTCTAACATCAGATGGTTTTTGTTTTAGGTTGTGAACGAAGCCTGACATATTTTTAAAAATCTAAAAGTGCTACTGTAATCTTTCCTCCAGTAAAATCTTTTTTCTTCAAAGTTAATTTATCGACAGGTTTTACATCTTCAGAACCAGTTTCCTTGATAAATGTTTTTATACTTTCTTTGTCGTAATCCATCGGGATAACCATCTTAGCGTTGAAAGAGTTTGCGATTTTTACGGCTGTAGTAGCATCTATAGTATCTGTGCCGTTTATTGGAACAAAAATAATATCTGGTTCGTCGATCTCCTCTCCTAAGTCTTTTGAGAGTGAATCTTTACTATCCAAAGGTCCCAAGAAACAAATATTAATATCTTCTACTTTGATTAAATATATAGTGTTGATGTATTTTTTCTTGTCGATTTCCGCAGAAGACAAAAAGCCTCGCACGAAGACATTTCCGACCTCGTATTCTCCTGGACCGTTAA
Source organism: uncultured Candidatus Saccharibacteria bacterium (assembly GCA_964550665.1). GTDB lineage: Bacteria > Patescibacteriota > Minisyncoccia > Phycocordibacterales > CSBR16-119 > JAUPTX01. Next base: position 19,013 of record CAZJZW010000006.1, on the reverse strand, counting down.
TTAAAAAAGGTTCAGTGTCGCCGAAAGTCGCAGACTCAACTCCGTTAAAATCCGGGTGATTTGTGGTGGTTATAACAACGTTTGAACCAAATTTTGCTTTGTTAAATTCTTTTGAATCTTTACTGATAGGATTTATCGCTACGACAGTATCTCCTTGTTGAATTTTAAAGAATTGCTTTCCGAAATATGTGATTATCATGGGTCTATTATAGCAAATTTAGGGCTTTTCGACAATGATTTTTTGGGGATTTGTATATAGGTTTTTCTAATCTAAAACTTGACAATCTTTCAATAATGTGTAATATAAGTCAAAACCAACCACAGTAAATGGCAAAGAAAAACAAGCACGGATTCCCCGAGCCACAAGTTAGCACAAGTGGTAAGGTAAACCCGGGAGCCTTCGAAAGGAACATTCTTAAGGTTCTTCGGCTCATTGCAACTCCCCTCGTGGCAATTTGGGGATACTTCTCTTCCTGAGTCTTTGGACAAAAGAAAAGGTCCGGTCGCCAATGGCACCCGGACCTTTCCTATTTTTTAAACCATAAATTCTATAACATCTCCGTCTTTTACAATATATTCCTTCCCTTCTGTTCGAAGTAATCCTTTTCCTCGAGCTTCACCGAAACTTCCCGAGTCGAGTAAATCTTTCCAATTTATAACCTGCGCTCTGATGTATTTTGTTTTGAAATCTGTGTGGATCGCGGCTCCTGCTTCAGGACCAGTCGCACCAACATCCACTGTCCAAGCACGTGTCTCTTGTTCACCTGTTGTAAAATATGTCATCAAACCTAAAAGCTTGTAACTTTTTTTGATCAACTCATCAATACCATCTTTATCTCCTTCTCGAAGTTCAGTTTTTTCTTCAGCAGATAAATCTTTCAATTCATCTTCTGTTTTTGCATCGATCACAACATATTCGTAACCAGAACTTTCTATAAAATCCGTAAGCTCTTTAAACTTCGCCGGATCTGTTTCATCGAGATTTTTTACACCACTTCTTTTGTTAAGTCCAAAAATCATTTTCTTTGAAGTCAACAAGTTCAAACTTTTTATAAGTTTTTGATCTTCTTCAGTTAGAGAAAGAGTATTCGCCATTTTCTCTTCTTCAAGTACTTTTTTTATTTTTTCTAAAACTTCTGCTTCTCGAACAGCATCTTTATCTCCCCGCTTTGCATCACGTCCGATGTTGCCAATTCTTTTTTCCACGCTCGCAAGGTCAGCCAAGATAAGTTCCATACTAATAACTTTTATATCTCGAAGAGGATTGATATCTCCATAGACATGGATGATTTCTGTTCCAGAAGACTCGATCGGAAATATACGAACCATTTGTAAGATCGCGTCTACTTCTCGAATATGAGAAAGGAATTGATTCCCTAAGCCTTCACCTTTCGAAGCTCCAGCGACAAGCCCAGCAATATCCACGAATTCAATAATAGCTGGAACAGTTTTTTTAGTTTTTGAAAAGTCCGACAGAAGCCAAAGACGTTCGTCGGGAACAGAAACAACTCCGACCGAAGGATCGATAGTACAAAAAGGATAATTCGAAGCATCGACACCCTTTTTTGTTAACGCATTAAATAATGTTGATTTACCGACGTTTGGCAAACCAACGATTCCGATTGATAGTCCCATAGAATGAAAATATACCAGGATTTATGACTAAGGGCAATTCGTTTGACTATTAAATAGAGATGTAGTAATTTGATTAAAACTATAAAATAACTCTCCATGATTTTATCCCACAACCCTGAAAAAGAAATCAATGGTTTGATTGCAAAAAGACATGGGAGAAAATGGATCGCTAAACGCATATTGCAAATGCTTTTAGCACAAACAGCATTTGCAATCCTCGCGTTCTTTATATACATGCTTGTAAAAGAGCAAGGATCATCCTTGGCAGCGGAATTACTTGGTATTTTCATGTTCAGCGCTTTATCGTTATCTTCTTTCATACGACAGAGTAAAAATAGTAAGAAAGAATACTTAACAGCAAAAATTGAGTGGTTAAAAATACTCATGACAGAAACTGTTGAGGAACGACAAGGATCCAACTATGGCATTCTAGCTTCGATTCCGTATGAACAACGAATAGAAACATGTAGAAAAATCATTCAGGGTCTGGAGACTAAGTTACAGGGCTCGCGATGAGAAATTTTATCTACTACAAAAAGCCCGCTTGTCGCGGACTTTTTCTTTTATCAATCTTATAAACCTCGTGTGTGATCAACCACTCCGGCGCTTGTTATGATTCCAACAGCCCGAGATAGTTCTTCACGTACAGATTCAAGTTCTGCAAGTTTTTGAGGAGAAATATTAGTTTCATTTTTAATCTCTTTGAACTTTTTAAAAATTGGAGCGAGTGCTAACCGAGCGGGTTCTCTTAGTGGATGATCTTTGGCATCTTCAAATTTTAGATGTGTAATTGCGTTTAATTCTTCAAGGGAATATTTTTCTTTAAATTCTGTAAATAAATTCTCGAGCTCTGTTATTAAGGGACCACACTCATTTAATTCCTTAGAAGAATCGGGGTTTGGAAAATTCTCTGGATGCATCTCCATAAAAGCTTTTAGTCTTTCTAAATCTTCATCTTCCTGACTCTTTGGTTTTTCTTTATTATTTGGTGGTTTTTCCATAATTACATCATCACGTCTCTTAACTCATTTTGATATTTCTTCATCACTTCCATAGAGGCAACCATTTGGTTTTTTCCTTGCTTTTCTAGATTTTTTATTTCTTTTGCTATTTTTTCAAACAGCGCTGGATTTTTTAGCATTCCTTCAATAAGTTTTTCTTGTTGTGCTTCAGGTAGACCAGTTTTTTTAAGTTGGCTTTTTAACATTTTTTTAACGAAAAAATCTTTAATTCCCATATATTTTTGTAAGTTGAAAGTAGTAAGTCGCAAGTAGAAACCTGCACTGTCATAGTATCAAAAATAAGATGAAATAAAAAGCCCGACTACTTTCGTCGTCGAGCTTTACGTTTCTTGGATTTTAATGGAGAAGTAGTATTCCAGCCAGGAGGTGGTGGAAAGAACGTAATCGAACCTGATGAGATGGCTGACTTGCCATCTTTATCGCAAAGAGTAATAGCTGGCATGATATTTTGGGTTTTGTTGAAATATATCATAAAATGGTTGGTATGAATACACTCTTGGAAATTCATCAAAGACGGCACAAGGAAAACAAATGTGAATTAAAGCAAACGGTAACACAGCCAGTTTTTGGTGATGGAAATCCAAAAGCAAAGATTGTGTTTATCGGTGAAGCCCCAGGGAAAGATGAAGACCTGCAAGGTAAACCATTTGTCGGACGCGCGGGGAAATTTTTAAATGAAATGCTTGAGACGATAAAACTAAAGCGTGAAGATGTTTATATAACCAACACAGTAAAATATCGTCCGCCAAACAACAGAGATCCTCTGCCGGAAGAAATAAAAGAATGTCTTCCGTGGCTTATCGAAGAATTAAATTTTATAAAACCAAAAGTCATCGTAATGCTCGGGCGTCACGCTCTGAATCGATTTTTCCCAACTGAAAAAATATCAGAAGTTCATGGAAAACTTTTGAAAAAGAAAATAGGAAGTATTTCCACAGAAAACTTTTTTGCACTCTACCATCCCGCTGCCGCACTTTATAACGGAGGGATGAGAGAAACCTTGATTGATGATTTTAAAAAACTACCTCTTGTTTTAAAAAAGATTAAATAAAAAAAGCCGAGCAATCAGCCCGGCTTCAAAGACCTGTTCACTTCTATGCCATAATCCCTAATAAGATTTCTGAGATTAACAAGGGCCTTGTGATACTGCACCCGTAATGTACCACTGGTAACCCCTCTCATCTCTTTTATCTCCTTAAAGGGCATCTCTGCATAGATCCGAAGCATAATGATCTCCTTTTGACTTTTGGGTAATTTATCTAAAAGAAACCTTACATCTTTATGTAGCTCAAATCTTTCAAGTGTTGAGAGTGCATCGAGAGAGGATTCAGGGATACTCGAAAATCCATCAGGATTAAATTTAGAAGTTTTAATCAGAGTTCTAAAGTAATTAAACATCTCGTTGTGAGCAATTTGCATAATCCAAGATGATGGGTTATTTCTATCTCGATATTTACCTTTCGCAATCACTTCGGTAACTTTTAAAAATACTGTAGAAGTTATGTCTTCTGATTGTGTTTGATTTTGGGTATTGCGCATAAGATATAGAAAAACCTTTTTTCTATATTCACGATAGAAGGTGCTGGCTAAAACAACACCTTCCAAACTAAGGGTTGGTTTAGGTTCCATTTTAGTGGTTTTTATTAATTTTATAGAAAAGCAAGTAAAAGTAAAATTTGCTTGTAATTTTTACTAAATTAATGCCTTAAATTCAGAAGCTAGCCAAGCTATTTTTCATATAAATAAGGTGGGTTTAGCTTTTTATGGTAAAATACGCTCTGTAATAAACAGATACCTAAAACGTCTATATTTATGAAGGAAATGAACACTAAAACCGAAAAAGTCTTTATGGAGAGCTACGAAGAGTTCTCTGACGCTATTTTCAGATATACGCTTTTCCAGACGTCTAATAAAGAAACTGCTCTCGATATCACCCAAGATACTTTTATAAAGACCTGGCAATACCTTCAAAAGGGCGAAGAAGTCGAAAACATCCGAGCATTTCTTTACCGAGTGGCGAAGAACCTGATCATTGATCATCGAAGAAAAAAGAAATCTTCTTCCCTTGATCAAATCCTGGAGGCTGGTGCAGATTTCACTGAACAGCCAAATGTTTTAGAAGAAAAAGAAGATGAGTTTGATAAAGAAAGAGATAAACAAAAAATACTCAAAACGATAGATAAAATAGACGAGAAATATAAAGAAATACTTTTGATGAGATACGTGGAAGAAATGAGTATTAAAGAAATCGGAGATATTTTAGATAAATCGCAAAATCATATATCAGTGATGATACACAGAGGGGTCGAGAAATTAAAAAAGTTATTAAAGGAATATGAATAAAAAAATGAAAAAGTTTATAAAAATATTAAAGAGCATAAGCCTTTCCCAAAAAGAGAAGGATGTTTTACGATATAAAATAGAACAATTTATTTCATTTAATCCTATCCGAAACGAAATACATATTCCGAAAAAATCTTTTTATTTCTCAATCTTCACTTTTAGAGCGCTTGGAAAAGCTGTGTCTCTTGTTTTGATAGCTCTGATTGTAGTCGGAGGAACAGGGGTTTCTTACGCGTCAACTGATTCTCTCCCTGGAGATAAGCTCTACAACGTAAAGATAAACGTAAATGAAAAAATAGAAGAAAAACTAGCTTTCAGCACAGAAGCAAAAGTTGTTGTTCAAACACAAAAAGTTGAAAGACGTTTAACTGAAGCTCAGAAACTTGTTGAGAAAAAAGATTTTTCTCCTGAAAAAAAAGCTATTATTAAAACAAATCTTGAAAAAAATGTAAAAGAAGTTACAGAATCAATTGAAGATTTAAAGGAAGAAGGAAAAATCGAAGAGGCTTTGAACACAACATCAAAAATCACGCCTGTTCTTGAGGCTCATAAAAAAGTTTTAACAGAACAAAAAGTTGAAGCTGATACTAATACTGAAATTCAAAATGAAAGTATAGAAAGCGATTCTTCTTTTAAGATGATGGCGGTACTTGAAGAATCTGATTCTCTTCTTGATAGTGTTAACGAAGCTATTAAAAAAGTAGAGGATGCTGAAAAAGAAATTATCGAAGAAGTAACAGAAGATCAAAAAACTGCAGAAGAAGTGACTGATAAAAATACAAAAGAAGTAAGTGAGAAAATTGAAAGTCTAAAAAAGGAAAATATTGAAATTGATTTAAAAGATAGAGAAGAAGTAAAACAAAAAGAAAACGCAGAAGTATCTGATCAATCAGAAAATACAACAGAGGTTATGCTGATGACAGAAGTTACTCCTGACCCAACAATCGACACTACTTTTAATCCATTATTAAAATCATTACAAATAGTTTCAGAAACAGACGCTGAGCTAAAGGTTAAGGAAGCTGAGAACCTTCTACTTCAAGCAGAAGAGGCAAAACTTCTAGGGGATTTTAAGGAAGCGCTTCGACTTTCTCAAGAAGCGAAAAAAATAATTTGGCAAATAGAAGAATACAAGAAAATAAAAAGTGTTGAGGCCGAGGTGCAAAGTGAAAACACAACAAAAACCCCAGATGTAACGTCGACAAAAGTAGAATCAAAAACAGAAGTAAGCCCTGTCATTGAAATAAAAAAAGATGTATTACCTATCGAAGACATCAAGGCAGAAGCGATAAAATCTATTGAGGAGACTAATGCTTCTTTTAAGAAGATAAATCTTAGTCAATCAACTGGAACTCGTCTTCTTCCGTAACAACTTTTTCTTCTTTCTTTTTATACAAGAAGAAAACTAAAACACAAGTAGAGACAAGAATACCCACAAAAACAATCATCCAAACAGATGATTGTTTTTGTTTTGTCGCGGAAGAAGTACTTCCTGTTAGTCTTTCATTTAAATTGATCTCTGTGTTTATATCTTGGTCACCCATAACCTCACCTTTTGGAACAGAAGAGACTTTCGATGGAGGGCTTGATCTTGAAACAGAACTCGTTGTACTGACCTTTGAAGCAAAGCTGTCGCTATAACTTGCCATACTTCCGCTCGGACTAAATAAAATTATATTAGTAGGACTGAGTTTTAATCTTTTTGAATTTAAAACCAAAGCTTTACTTCCTTGAATATAGGTTCCATCTGGGATAACAAAAGTCTTTCCGAAATTATCTTTTAAGTACCAGCCGGACAAATCTATTTCTTGACTTGAGCTGTTTTTAATCTCCACACTTCCATCAAGATGAATCTTGGAAATCAAAACACTGGGATTACCCACTGTTATAGTTATTTTATCAACTACTTCCGGCTCAATACCGTCAAAGTATGTTGAGTAATATTTTAAATAAACAATATATGTTCCCTCATGATCATATATATGTTCAAACTTTTCGTTTTTAGAATAATATCTTTCTGAACCATCTCCCATATTCCAGAAAAATTCTCCTTTGTAAATTTGAGCGCCTTTCAAATCTCTTGTATCTAGTGAAAATTTAACTGGCGTTCCAACGGGCACACTATTGTCGACAACTTTTATATCAACAATCTTTTTTGTGTATATTGGCTTTGTCGGCTCTTTTGAAGAAGTAGATGCTGTTAAAGACTCACTTTCGTCCCCCTCTTCGTCTTCCTCTTCTTCATCGGCAGGAGGATCGTCGTCATCTTCATTCCCCGTTCCTGTTGTAGCATTTGATTCGCCCGGAGTTCCTTCAGCAGTTATCCAGGAAGAACCGTTTTTTTGCATTGTTTGCTTGGTAGAAGAATCTCCTGCCTGCCAACCACTAGTCGCAATGATTTCATCAACAGTATTTCCATTACTATTTTTTAAGACAATATGTTCACTAGTATTGTTTAGTCCACTTCCACCAAAAGATCCAGAGATATCACAAATACCGGAAAGAGGATTTGTCACACTCGCGGTTGTACGACAAACAAGAAAATACGCACCCGCTGAGATTTCTCCTGAAAGAGAAAACAGTATTGTCTCACCTCCGGCTTTATATATTTTCCATCCTGTTAATGACACAGACTCGTTTCCCGTATTTCTAATTTCTATCCATTCCTCAAACTGACTCTCGGCTGTTCCCATCCAAGCAACTTCAGAAATAATAACGTCGGCCTTTGCAAAAAATGGTACAAAAAACAACACAAAAAATAAAATATATTTCATTTTCATATTTGTTAAAAAATTATTCTAAAACACTTTTTAAAATATCTTCTGGGATTTCTTTTATTTTACCTTGATCCTCCAATCCTCTATCTTCCTGCTTTTGTTCTACTTTCTGTTCTTTAATAGGTTTTGGTATTTCTATTTCTTTTTTAATATCTGGTGTTTTGTTTTCTGCTGGCTTGGTGTTTGTATTTACAGAGTTATAATTAGAGCTTGAAAGGGCTTTTGACAGAGCATCTTTAAGGAGCGACTTATTCCCGTCACTTGGATCTTTACTTGAAATCTTTGGTCGTTGAACATTCTCTGAAAGATTTTTCAGAGAGACTTCTTTTTGTACTTCTACTTTTTTTGACTCGAGAATAGTCTTCTTCAATTCTTCTGGAATATGAATTTTTACTGGAGCTTTGTTGTTATAAGGTTCTTTTTTTACTGGAAAATTTGATTTCTTGTCATGTTTTTTTACCTCTGCCCTTGATTCACTTTTAGGTTCGTATTTTTTTGGTTCTGGTTTAGAGGTTTCTACTTCAGGAAAAGCTCCAGAATATTCGTCATCTCTGTTTCCACGAGGCTTGTATTCTCCCCCAAATTTCTCTTTTAAGTATTCTTCTTTCTTCCCTATTTCTTTCTTCTGTTTTTCTGTATGAAATTCTGTTTTGTACCACTCGTCAATATACTTCTGAACTTCTTCTCGAGGTTTTGAGAAATTATTTCTTGATGTTTGTATCACTTCTTCTCTGTATGAAATAGGATTTTTAGGAAGTGGATTCATCGTAGTCGCAGAAAAAGGCTTTGACCCGACGCCGTCGATCATAAGGGTTAGATAGATCTGGAAGCGTCCAAGGTTCACAATATCTTCTTGAGTAAAGGTCGGAACAAAAACTTTTTCCAAGAGCTCAGCATCCAAAGGACCGACGCGGAAAGAGATGGTCGTACCAACGTTTCCAAAAACCGCGTCACGCACTTCTTCTTCCATCTGCTCAACATACTGGTGAGCCATGGTAAGGTTTAGTTTATATTTTCGAGCTTCTGACAAAATATCAGCGAATGATTCATTGGCAAAGTTTTGGAACTCGTCGACGAATAAGAAAAATGATGGGAGGTTTGCCATGTCAGCTTTCGTGGAGTCGGCTCGAGACATCGCCGCTAAGTAAATTTTTGTGATAAGCATACCACCTAAGAGCCCAGCGTTTTGCTCTCCGATACGTCCTTTTGAAAGGTTAATAAGAAGAATTTTTTTCTTATCCATTGTCTCTCGGAAATCAAAACTAGAAGTCTTTTGTCCGATAATATTTCGAACGATCGGGTTTGCTGTGAACTGACCAATTTTGTTTTGAATCGCCGCTGTGGCTTCACGCATGAATCTCTCATCCCATTTGGCAAACTCATCAACCCAAAACGTTTTAACGGTTGGATCTTTTACGTTGGCCACAATCTCTTCTCGATAGCCTTTATCAGCGTACATTCTATTTACTCCAAGAAGGGTCGAGCCTGGGTACTCTAAAAGAGCCAAGAGTGTGTTACTCAAAATATATCTCATTCTCTCAGAGAAAGTATCTGGCCAAATCTTGTCAAAAGTAGACATGAGCCCCTGAACCACGAGGTGTTTTTGATCTTCCGCGACAGTTTCAAGAATATTAAAAGAAATTGGATTATCAGAATCGAACGGCGCAAAATAAATAACGTCATTTAATCGTTCCTCGGGAATGTAATCTAAAAGAGTATCAATCGCACTTCCGTGTGGATCAATAAAACACATACCCTCACCATTTTTGATATCTTGAGCAGCCATGTTTTCAAGTAGGGTTGATTTACCCATACCTGTTTTACCAATAATATAAACATGGCGAGACCTATCTTCTGCCTTTATACCAAAACGCACTTTTTTGCCTCGGAAATCTGTTTCTCCGAAGTATGTAACTTGGTTTGGGTTATACATTTAAATATTTTAAGAACGCATTGCTCTTACCGCAAAGTAGATTGCGAGGAAAAATACAAGCGCCAAGATTTGGTGTGTCCAGAAAGAAAAAATAGCTAATGGCTCTTCTACTCCTTGAAAGAAAATTAAAACTCCTCGGTAGGCCGCTAAAATAAATCCTAGCACTGAAACAACTGTGTTAAATTTTAGGATTAGTTTGTTTCCACCACCTGTAAACCCTGCGAGTACTGCAAGAGCGACCATAACAAACATAAGAGCCATGCCTCCAAAATTAAAATATTTTAAAAAGTATGGGAAGGTAAAGACCATCAATATACCTGCGACAAGAAAAATACTCTGTGTTGCTTTTAAATAATAACCTGGTTGACTATTTTTTGACATAAAAAGTAAGAACTAATTTATTAATAACTCTATTATATAGTATATAAAGAATAACAATCACTAAATTTGTGTTAGTTGTGGAAATCTAAGGGTTCGTCAGTTTGCTTTGGTTAAAATATTGGAGTAGTTTACTTTTTTCTTCTCTTGTAGTACTATCAAAGAATTATTAGACGGATTTAAGGCTAACCTTATGAGCGGTCAAAAAGCTCATAAAACCTAAAATCTATGCACGTCCGCCTAATAGCGGACATTTTTTATGGATACAACATTAGATACAAGAAACCCTGAGCTATTAAAACTAACTGAAGAGAAAAGTTTTACTCTGAAAGCTGGCGATATAGTAGAAGGACAAATAATAGATACAAAACGAGCTTCGGTGTTCGTTGACCTTGGCGTTTACGGAACAGGTATTATCTTTGGTAAAGAATTTATCAATGCCCGAGATATCATCCGAAAGATTCGAAAAGGAGACTTAATCAAGGCAAAAATAATTGAGGTTCAAAATGAAGATGGATACACAGAACTTTCACTTAAAGAAGCACGACAAGCTCTTGTCTGGAAAGAAGCTGAAGATTTGATCAATAGTAAAGCTGTTCTTGAACTTTTGGTTAAAGAAGCAAACAAAGGAGGTCTTATTATCGAATGGAAAGGAATTCAAGGATTCCTACCAGCTTCACAACTTCGCCCTGAAAACTATCCACGAGTTGAAGATTCTGATAAAGACAAAATTCTAAAAGAATTAAAGAAATTTGTTGGAGAGAAAATGTCAGTCAATATCATCTCTGCAAATCCTAAAGAAGATAAATTAGTATTTTCTGAAAAATCTACAAACCAAGAAGAGCGAAAAGAGGTTGTCGACAAATATAATGTTGGGGACGATCTTGAATGTGAAATCGCTGGTATCGTAGACTTCGGAGTATTCTTGAAAATTGAAGAAGGTCTAGAAGGTCTTGTTCACATTTCAGAAATTGACTGGGGACTTATTGATGATCCACGAAAGATTTTCAAAGTTGGAGACAAAGTAAAAGCGAGAATTATCGAAATCAAAGATGGTAAAATCTCTCTTTCACTTAAAGTATTCAAAGAAAATCCTTGGAAAGAATTTGAAGGCAAACTTAAGAAAGGAGATATCATTTCTGGAGTTGTTATCAAATTCAACAAACACGGAGCTTTGGTTTCTATCAAAGAAGGAGTGGCTGGACTTGTCCACAACTCATCATTTGGCAGCGAAGAGAAACTCAAAGAAACTCTTGAGCTTGGAAAGACATACAACTTCCAAATCAACATCTTTGATCCAAAAGAACAAAAAATGACGCTCGCTTTCGTAGAAAACAAAGCTAAATAAAATCTAAAACAAAAAATCCCCTTACGGGGATTTTTTGTTTGACTTTTATGTTCCTCTAACCTAGTATCAATAAAAAAATACGAATGGAACACTGCAAAGAAAAACCACCAGTAGGTCCACGTGAGGACGACTCAAATGATAATCCTTGCCTACGAATAAAAGGCCACGGTGACGGTCTTCACATTATGTATGACCGATATTCACAGAAGTTCTCGACTTGGGAAAGAGACTACGACTGTAAGTGCGCCGAGGAAGATTGTGAGACTTGCATTAAAGGTGAACCTCTTTCTCTAGAAGGACTTCTCGTCTGGCTAGATCGAGATTTTCACGGCAAGATTCCCAAAGAAGTTACAAGTCTAATAAATAAATACAAAGAAAACTTAGTTATCTAGAAGCGCAACATGCGCTTCTTTTATTTTGACTTTTAATTCTATTTAAACTAATCTATACACAAAACAAAGGCACATGTTATATTGTTGCGGATCAACTCTAGAATATAGCTCCAAAGATTTATTCGGCTGTTTAAGAAAAGACCATCATGACGGTCAACATCTTTCATACTTAGAATTTGCTGGATTTAACAATTGGGAAAGATGGTGGGAGTGTGGTTGTCCCGACGAAGAGGAGTGTCAGTGTTCTACTTATGGACAAATAACGAAAGAAGAGGCAGAAAGAATAATCTTCGCTGATTTTGGAGATAACAAAGAATCATTCCCTGAATCACTGAAAGATGCAATAGTAGAAATAAAAGAGCACGAAGCCCGGTGGCACATATAACCGGGCTTTTTAATTATGTTCATTCATCACCCTCTCTCTTCCCTCTTTTACAAATGTTTTTATGATCTTTTCTACTTTTGAAGACAGGTCTTTTATCTTTTCTAAATCGCTCGCAGAAAAATCTTTCAGAACAAAATTTGAAACTGCTTTACTCGCCGGCGTAAAAAATCCTACTTTTGGTTTTATCGCTCTACCCTCGGTATCTTTCGGTGCGATACCAACTCTCACTCGTGTAAAAGCTTTTGTTCCTAAATGTGAGACTATAGATTTGATTCCGTTGTGCCCTCCATCGCCTCGATCGAACGAAACTCGAACTTCCCCGAACGGTAAATCGATATCATCATAGACAACTAAAATATTTTCATCATTTATTTCATATTTACTTTTTAGATATGAAATAGATTTTCCAGAATCGTTCATAAAAGTTTCTGGCTTTATAAACAAAACTTCCTTCCCTTCTAAAATATCTTTTTTAATAAACGCGTTTGCATATTTATCATTTTCAAAACCTCCATACAAAAAATCAAGAATTAGAAATCCTACATTGTGCCGAGTTTTTTTATATTTTTCACCTGGATTTCCTAGTCCTGCAATTAAAAACATATAAAATATTCTATCACAAAAAGATTTTCATCGCCCGAAGTGGTTTTTAAAGTAATATGTACAAAAGTCGTTTGCGTCAAGCTCTTATTTGTATTACAATTCTCTTATGCAATCTGAAAATTTTGAACAAGAAACAATAGAGCTACCTCCTTCACAGAAAAAAACGAGTGGAATTTGGGAAACAATAAAATTTGCTATTGTCGCATTTGTTATCGTCTGGCCAATACGAGCTTTCGTCGCTCAACCTTTCATCGTCAGCGGATCATCGATGGTTCCAACGTTTGAAAACAGTCAGTACCTAATCGTAGATCAAATATCGTACAGATTTGAAGAACCTAAAAGAGGAGATGTGGTTGTTTTTAGATATCCAAATGATACTTCAAAGTTTTTCATCAAAAGAATTATCGGACTTCCAGGAGAAACCGTCATTATCGACGGATCAAAAGTTTCTATTACAACAAAAGATGGTGAAAATATAACTCTTGATGAGCCATACGTAGAAAATGAAAGTAAAAATAGTATGAAGATTGAAACTGGGCAAACAGAATATTTTGTTATGGGAGATAATCGATCGGCCAGTTCAGATTCACGATATTGGGGAAACCTAGACGAACATTATCTTATTGGAAAAGCTTTCATCCGACTACTTCCCTTTGATACTTTTGGATTAAATCCAGGTCATTACGATTATAATTTAAGTGAGGATACAGAATAACACTATGTCAGAAAAAAAAGAGAGGAAAGAAGAGGTGTTTCAGGCACCAAAAGGAATGCGAGACATCATGGGTGATGATTACTATAACTACCAGGGTTTTTTTGAAAAGGCTCAAGAGATCGCAGAGTACTATGGATTTAAACCAATCCAAACTCCAGTATTAGAACAAGAAGAAATCTTCACAAAAGGTGTCGGTGGAGGAACTGATATCGTCGACAAAGAAATGTATTCAGTAAAAACAAAAGGTGGCGACAAACTCGTGATGAGACCAGAAGGAACAGCGTCTGTGATGCGTGCATATATTGAGCACGGCATGCAGAACAAGCCACAACCCATCAAACTCTATTATAGTGGACCACTCTTTCGACACGACAAACCACAAAAAGGAAGATACCGAGAATTTTATACATTTGGAATAGAAGTTATCGGAAGTCCGAAAAGCATTATGGATGCGATGGTTATCCATATGGGAATTTTGATGCTTAAAGAAGCTGGGATTGAAAATATTTCTTTGAAAATAAATTCGATCGGAGACGCTGAAAGTAGAAAAGACTACCTGAAAGAACTTGTAAATTATTACAAGAAGCATTTAGGCAAAATGAATGCGACAGATAGACAAAGATTGAAGGACAATCCTCTTCGTATACTTGATTCAAAAGATCCAAACTTACTTCAGATAAACGCTGAAGCGCCTCAATCAGTAAGTTACCTAAACAGTGCAAGTAAAAAGCACTTTAAAGAAGTGATGGAACACTTAAATGAAATCGGTGTCGACTACGAACTCGATCACACACTCGTTCGAGGGCTCGACTATTACACTCACACTGTGTTTGAATTTTTCACAACAGAAGATGCTGTAGAAGAACCGGTTGAAGGTGCTACAGGCGAAGTTCTCGTAACAAAAAGATTGGCACTCGGTGGTGGAGGACGATACGACTACCTTTCAAAAGCAATGGGATACAAAAAAGAAATCCCAGGTGTTGGATTTGGATTTGGAGTAGATCGAATCGTTGAGGCAAGTAAAAATATTCCAAAACCTCGTGTAAAGAAAAAATCAAAAGTATATTTCATCCAACTTGGCACAGAAGCAAAAATGAAAAGTCTAAAAGTTATTGAAGTTTTGCGACTCAATAAAATCCCAGTCAGACAATCTCTATCAAAAGACAGTCTTGGATCACAGCTCGCAATCGCTGAAAAAAGCGGTATTCCTCACACACTTATCTTCGGACAAAAAGAGGCTCTTGAGAATTCAATCATAGTACGAGACATGGCAAACAGATCTCAAACTACTGTTGATATTGACAAGCTTGCAAAATATCTTAAAAATCTATAATTTATAGAGGATGGTCAAAATAATACAAATTGGAGATTATAGGCTTCGAACTGTCTGTGAGCCGGTTTCAATGCTCGATATAGATTCTCCAGAAACCAAACAACTATTAAAAGATATGAGTGAAGCTCTTCGTTCACAGTACGATGGAGTGGCAATTTCAGCGCCGCAAATCGGAGTAACTAAGAGAGTATTCGCTGTTTCTACAAAAATTTTCGATGAAGAATACTTAGCTGGTGAACCTGAGAAGAAAACCTATGAACACCTTTATTTTATAAATCCAACAATAACTAAATTTTCTGTAAAGAAAGAAGAGCTCGAGGAAGGATGTCTTTCTATCCGAGGAGTTTATGGATTGGTAAAGCGACCCAAAAACGTCACGATGGAATCATTAAACGAACGAGGTGAAAAAGTCGTCAGAGGTGCTGGTGGACTTTTGGCTCGTATTTTCCAACACGAGATAGATCATTTAGATGGTATACTTTTTATTGACAAAGCGTCCCAAATAAAAGAAATTCCTGAAGAAAAATTAAACAATATGTAATATATGCCAGAAGAAATAAAAAACGATTTAGAAAAAATGGAAGAGAGTCTTGAACAAAGCGCAGAAAAATTAAGCGATAATCTTGAAGTTTTAAGCGAGAATATTGAGCGCTCCAATTCAAAAAAACAATCTTTCCTAAAAGGTATCTACATGGGTGTTGGTACTGCTATTGGAGCATCAATTATCGCGGCAGCGATTATCGCTATTTTGAGTGGAGTTCTAAACTCTTTTGATGATATTGGTTTTGTACGATCATTTACTGATTGGCTCGAAGTAAAAGGAATCATAAAGTAGTATGAACAATAAAAAAATCATTTTCCTAGGAACACCAGATCTTTCTGTCACAATTTTAGAGAGTCTTCTTTTGGCGGGGTATGAAATACCTTTGGTTATAACTTCGCCTGACAAGCCGGTGGGGAGAAAACAATTTCTAACTTCCCCACCAGTGAAAACATTTGCCGAACAAAAAGGCTTGAAAGTCATCCAACCAGAAAAGCTCGGCGAAGAAGTTTTGCGAGAAATAAAAAATAGTGGCGCCGAGCTTGGCATTGTCGTAGCTTACGGACACATAATTCCACAAACGATCATCGATTCCCTTCCAAAAGGATTTTTAAATATTCACTACTCCCTACTTCCAGAATTTCGAGGCGCTTCTCCTGTCGAGCAATCTATCTTAAGCGGACAAAACGAAACTGGAGTTACGATACAAAAACTTGTATTTAAACTCGACGCTGGACCTGTCGTTGCGGTAGAAAAATTCGCACTCAATAATCAAATCACAACTCCGGAGCTTAAAGAAAAACTTACGGAAGTCGGGGCTAATCTTTTGGTAGAAGTTTTACCAAAATATTTGGCTGGTGAAATAATCCCTGTAGAGCAAGATGAATCACTGGCAACTCATTGTAAAAAAATAAACAAATCTGATGGAGAAATAAAACTGGCGGATTCTGATGAAAGTAAGTGGACTAAATACCGAGCGTATTTTGGCTGGCCAGGAATATTTTATTTTGATGAAGAAGGTAAAAGGATGAAAATCACAGAAGCAAAACTAGAAAACGGAAAATTCATCATCAAAAAAATAATACCTGAAGGTAAAAAAGAAATCTTGCTATAGCGAGATTTCTTTTTTAGGGGGCTTTTTCTTTTTCAAATTTTGTGTATTATATACCTAAACCAAAGCCCTTTGACCATGCAAATCGAACTTACAGAGCTTTATGCACTGATTTCAGTGTATTACAAGAATGTTCCAGGTTTTGATGACCTTGTCCGAGCCATCCACAAATCTGGCAGACTTATCATATCAACCGGAGGTACGGCTACACACATCAAGAACCTTGGAATACCAGTAACCGAAGTATCTTATGTAACTAAGTTCCCCGAAATGATGGGGGGTAGGGTTAAGACACTACACCCGAATATCTTTGGTGGAATACTAGGTAGGACGACCGAAGTGGAGGATATCAGAGCGATGCAAGAGCACGGTATTCCAAACATCGATATAGTTGTGTGTAACCTCTATCCATTCGCAGAAGAAGTCGCGAAAGGTGATGCAACCACCCACGAAAATATCATCGAGAAAATCGATGTTGGTGGTCCGTCGATGATCCGTGCAGCAGCAAAGAACTACACTAGAGTTCTGGTTATCTGTAACCCAGAACAATACTCGGATATGGCTCGTAAAATTGAAGGTAGGCACGAATTTCTTTTGTGGGAGCGCCAACGTCTTGCTTGGCAAGCATTCGTTACAACCTCTGAATATGAAAAGACTATCCGAGAGTACTTCTGGAAGATAGAGATTTTATGAACCCACGAATTCAAAAGCCCTGAGCGCCGTACGGCGCTCAGGGCTTCTTTTTTATTATTCTTTCTTACTCTTTCACCACCTGCTTCACTGACTCAATCACAACCGGTTTGAGAGGTTTATGGTTTTCAAGGGGATCGACTTCCACCGCGCCGATAGCATCTACTACTTCCATCCCAGCGACAACTTTTCCGAAAACAGAGTGTCGTGAATCGAGAGGATTGTTATCAACCAAGTTTATAAAAAACTGACTTCCTCCAGTATTTGCTCCAGCATTTGCCATTGAAAGTGTTCCTCGGATATTCGCATTTGGTTCATCTAGCTCATCTTTTATCTGATACCCAGGCCCTCCGGTTCCCCAGTAATCTCTTTTTGAATCATCTTTTGAAAGTGGATCACCACCTTGAATCATAAAGCCTTCGATCACTCTGTGGAATTTCACCCCATCATAAAAACCTTCTTTCGCAAGCTTTGAGAAATTCCCCGCAGTATCGCGTCGTGTATCGTTAAAAAGCTCGATCGTAATATCTCCCATATTTGTCTTCATGATGAATGTTTCTCTTTCCATAGGTTGTTTCAAAAATATATAAACTAAAACGGCAATGATAATAAGTGCTGTGATGATCCAAAATTTTTTCATACTCTAAGTTTGTAAGTAAATAATAATTATTCTTCTTGTTTTCCTCCAAACGGCCACCAAGGCTTCATACCTTTAATTCTTTTCTTCAAACTTCGGGCACCTCTTCTGAAAAGTGTCTCTCCTCGTTTCTTGTCCATTTTCACATCTCTCATTAAATCATCTTTTAGAGAATCGATGGAGGCATACAGGTTAGACTCAAATTTTTTAATATAGTAATCTTTCCCAGCTATTCTGGTTCTGACTTCTGCCATAAATATGTCTTCTCCTTTGTTATGATGATTTGATTCTTTCCCGATTTCAACAAAGATATTTACATCTTCAGAATTTCCGATTATTTTTTCTAGTGCACCAATTTTCGAATGAACATAGTTTCTTAGAGTGTCTGTCAAATCAATATTTGTTGCTTTGATATTTATATTCATCCCGTTTAGACAGCGAGGTGTTAGCTCGCACGTCTTACTAAAATTAATACTCCTAAGTCTATTTTACCATAACCATAAAAAGTTAGATTTCAACAGATAAGAGTTTGATCGGGTGGTGGTGTCCGTTTATGATTTTAACCTTTTTGACGGGGATTTTTAGCTTTTCAGCAACCATCTCCAAAACCCTTTTATTGGCCCTATTTGCCTCCGCAGGCTCTTTTACATGGATTTCCAACCTATTCTCGCCCACTTCTTTTGTAAGCTCTTTTTTGACCCCAGCGAATACTTTGACTCTGATATACATAGTATTGGCATTTTAGCATTTTTTTGGTACTATTCTTTTTGTATCTTTGTAGATACGCTTTGAAAACTAAATATTCCCCGACCCGCCTCGACTCGCAAGCTCGTCGACGCGAGGCGGGTAGCTCAGCGTTATGCCTTTTGTATATATCCTCAAAAGTAAAAATTACGATAAAACCTATGTAGGTAGTACTGTTAATTTAGGAAAGAGGTTGTCAGAACATAATGCTGGAAAGTCGACTTTCACTTCAAAGTTCAAGCCATGGATAATAATTTATTCTGAAGAATTAAAAAGCTTATCCGAGGCAAGAAAAAAAGAAAAATATTATAAGTCGGCATCTGGAAGAAACCAGATTAAAAAACTAAGCATTCCCCGATAGCTCAGCGGTAGAGCAATCGACTGTTAATCGATTGGTCGTAGGTTCGATCCCTACTCGGGGAGCAA
>CAZJZW010000005.1:19294-30799 GCA_964550665.1 uncultured Candidatus Saccharibacteria bacterium | reverse complement strand
TCGGCTAGTTGGAGAGCTTATTTGTAAGCATCTCGTGCTAGCTCAAGTTTGCTGGGGAACTAGGACTCGAACCTAGATAAACGGAACCAAAATCCGTTGTCCTACCATTAGACGATTCCCCAATGTTATAAAATTTTCTGCCTTCTATTTTTCTATACGTTTTGTTTTTATGTCCTACCCGCCCTCGACTCGCAAGCTTGTCGACGCGAGGCGGGCCATTAGACGATTCCCCAATGTTTTTTAATTAAGAAACCCTGCATAAGCAAATGATTCCCCAATTAGTTATTTAAATAATAACGAATAATATTGTGCCCTAAAACTCCCAAAAAATCAAGAAAAAAGAGGATGCGCGAAAGCATTCTCAATCAGTTTGAAAAGTAAATGTAGAAGCGGAGCTCAGAAAGTTTGTCATCGTCCAAAGTCTCCAAGAAACCACCGATTTCTTTACCGAGAATAACAATCTCATTACCTATTTCATCTCTTTTGATTTCTAGGGGTACGTTTTGAGTAATATTCCCATTTGGATACAATATGTCGGTAATCCAGTTTCCCTTACCCAAGTAGAGATCCTTACGATCACCACCTTTGATAACTACTTTTAGTGGACTATGGTCACCATATCTTCCATATTCTCTAGAAAGATTATAGAAATCTTCTTTGTTTGGCATGTGCATAGTTTTGTTCGTTATAACATTATTTAATGAAAAGAAAAAGAGCCAGGCGCGCTTGCGCGCCTGGCTCATATTATTCAACAACTAATCGAACTTGATCGTTCGTTTGTATTAACCACAGAGTGTAGACACCTGTTGGCAACGCGCCAACATCAATATCTGGAGCAAATTGTCTTTCGACAATCTGACCAAAAGTATTGAGTATCAACACTTCTCCGGTCGCACCACGAATGGTCACCTTTCTCGACGCTGGGTTTGGAAAAACTAAAAACTTATTGACCGTAAGATCAAACGAAACAAAGACAACGGAAGATGTTTCTTCCGTACCATCTTCGTCCACAGACCGAAGTCTGTAGTACCGAATACCTTGTTTCGCATCTTCGTCGAGCCAACCGTAATCTTGTAAAGTAACAGAGTTACCTACCGCTTCCACAAACCCAATCGAATCAAAACGTAAGGCATCTTCTGATTTCTCAATCACGAAGTGGCTCACATTTCTCTCGGAAGCTGTAGACCACGAAAGATTTATTCCGCGAGCTTCTACTTCCCCACGAAAAGATACAAGCTCAACTGGCAACGCCACATTCTCACAGACTGATAGACTTACTGAGATATCCTGGGTTGCCACTGAGACATCTACTCCAGAATATCGGAACCTTTCGGTTTGATAAGGAAAGGCTCTACTAACATCAACAAGAAGTGGCGTACTAGTTGTCGCATCTATGTCTCCTCCACACCATCCTATTGAGCCATTGTTATCACTGGTAAAGTAAGCTACTTTGCTTGCTCCATGAGAGAAACCAAAACCACTAAAACCAGTGAGGGTTGGGTAAAGCGACCAGACAAGAGAATAGGAAGTGGATCCAAAATCATAGACTCTTGCCCATAAAGAGTTAAGTGAGCTTGTGTCAATCATCGATACAACACCCTTAACATCCTTTTGACCGTAAACCATGAGTTTGTCATGAATAAGCGATCCGCCCATAAACTGCACGTCGTTGAAAGCCCGAGAAGAAATAACCGAGCCAAAGCGATCAAGCTTCAAGACTTGTGTCTTGTCAACAACCATCAATTTGTTCACAATATAGATCCGTCCACCTGACCCTTCAAAAAAGGCCATCGGTTGTTCATACCCCGAACCAGAACTAGAAAGAGATGAGTGGTTATAGGTACGAGCAAAGATTGGCGTCAAAGAAGATGAAAGTCTGACAAGAGTCAGATCGTCATTGTCTATGTTTGTACTTCCAGTAGGAGGCGATTTCACGCCGACAAGTAGTAAATCTCCGTTCGAAGACTTCTTCATGAAATCGAACCTGTCGAACCTGTTGTTAGCGCCCAGACGAAGTGTTCTGAGTGTATCGAGATTCCATGAAAGCTCAACCATGATTCCATCGCCCCCGTACAGAAAACCGGAAGATGCGACAAAGCTGTCGTTCAGTGACCATCCGCAAACTGTAAAACTATTGGGGCTTGTTTTTATCCCTGAGTTAAACATATCGCGAAGAGTGCCTCCAAACTTTTTTGCCAGAACACAGACCCCGTCGGATTTCCTCACCTTAAGAATTAGTCCGTCAATTTGACTTGACCAGTAACCCGTGTTTCCGACAATAAAGTAGAAGTCACCATTCTCAACAATAGAAGGAAAAGCCTCTTCGTCAGTGCTAGAAATATGGTATTTCTTTGACCATAGCACCTCATCTGACAAACCCAACTTGATCAAACAAATGTCGGCTTGGGTTTCGCTCGCTGGTGAACGATCACAAACAAGAATTAGTTTATTCCCATCTTGATCAATATAACCACCTTTTCCTTTGGGCACACTTAAGTTTATGCTGGAGGAAAAGAGTTTAAATCCTGGTTGCGCGAAAACACAACCACCAAAAAGTACGAGTATAGAAAAGATTACACTTTTCATCGTTTGTTTTTTTATTAGTGAAATGAACGATTCTTAGAAAGAAATTATACTTAATTTTCCTGTTTAGTCAATGTTATACTTTTTACAAATTTATTATTTACAATCGTTTAAAGCAGACCTTGTTATCGGTCCAACGACACCATCGGCACTTAAGTTTTTAGATTTTTGGAATGCTTTTACTGCGGTTTCTGTAAGTGGTCCAAATAAACCGTCTGCTGAACCCGTGTCAAAGCCTAAACTATTTAGTAAAGTTTGAAGTTTAGAAACCTCGCCATACTTTGATCCTTTTTTCATTGGCGTTGCAAAAATTGTACAAACTTTTTGATTATCATTTTGATCTGATAAGCTGTTATCTACGTAAGTAACTTTTGCACGTGGACGTGAACCAGAAGAACTTCCCCCCGAAGCAACCGCAACTCTAGCAAAACCAACTGGGTCAATAATAGTTCCGTTTGAAAGTCCGTCTTCGTCAAGTGCTCCTCCATCAACAACATCGTATGTCATTTTGAGAGCTCTTTGTCCGTCGATAGTAACTTCTTCGATAACAGCACTATCTATTGTTGTATATTCACCTGTATCTTCATCATATTTTCTAGCTATAGTTCCATCCACAGGAGTAACCTCGCAGAAACAGTACACAGATACTGTCGCGGTTTCTCCTGCATTTTTACATCCAACTTCAAATGAAATAATACCTAGAGGATAATCATAGCTTGAATCTTGAGAGGCTAGAGATGCTTCAGCTACAGCAGTAGGATTTGAGTTTGATACACAATCACCAGTTGTTTCTACGGTTGAATAATTTCCTGAGACAGAGTTCACGAAAGATGTAATATGTTCTTCAATAGCGTCATCATACCCATCTTCATCAATATCACCGTCATTTGGAGATGCATCTTCAACAGAAGAAACAACTCCGTCATCATCTTTTATCTCTGCATAAAAAATATCACCTATACCGTTGGTATCGTCGTCAACAAAATTAGTTGCTTCAGATGCAAAAACAATATACCTGCCACCTTCGGCAAAAGAAACAACTGAGCCCTCTGATTGTCCATCACCTTCGTCTCCTGAAACTGACATACTCACACGTCGTGTTGTATCTAGTGTCGTATCTCTCACAAAAACATCATCTACTGCATTTGTGTCTCCCGTAACGAACTGATCGGAGTCTGAATAAAAAGAGACATATCTTCCACCTGGAGAAATGCCCGTGACAATAATAGTAGACAGTCCCGCTATTTCATCGCCACTAGGGTCTAGAGTTATTCTCTCGGTTGTTCCTAGGGTTCTATCTCGTACGAATATATCTTCTGTTCCGTTTGTATCTCCTGTTACAAGGTTTGTAGCCAAAGAACCGAAGGTAATATACCGACCATCACTGGATACAGACCGCTTTGTAAGATTACCAATATCATCGTTCGCCTCTTGCTCACTTGAGCTAACATTTAATCTTTCGGTTGTATCTAATACAGTATCTCTTATAAATAGGTCACCTATGGCATTTGTATCACCTGTCACTAAATTTGTGGATTGAGACATAAAAACTACATACCTACCGTCCAAAGATATTGCCGAACTATCTGAATCATTATTCCCCTGTGCTTCAAGATCAGTCAAACTAACTCTTTCTGTGGTATCTAAAAGAGTATCTCTCATAAAAATATCTTTTTTAACATTACTGTCACCAGCTACTAGATCGGTGGCCGATGAGGCAAAAACAACATAGCGACCATTTGAAGAAATAGAAGGATATTCTGAGGCATTATTTGCAAGACCATCACTTGCATCAAGACTGATTAATTCTATTGTGTCCGTATTTCTGTCAAATAAGAAGATGTCATCAAAACCGTTTGTATCGCCCGCCACTAAGTTTGTAGCGCTCGACGTAAAAACAATGTATCTACCGTCAGCTGATATATCAGCATCAAAAGAGGCATCGTCGCCTTCATTTCCAGAATCATCCACACTCACTCTTTCAACGCTATCTCCTTGAATATCGTAAACAAAAATATCCCCTACGACGTTGGTGTCATCGCTAACAATATTTGTAGCATCTGAATAAAAAACTATAAAATCGCCATCAGTGGCTAGTATGCCGTCTGCTGAGGCATCATCACCTAGGACATCTGCATTACTCTTGCTAACTAATCTAATATCTTCAACCCCTGCATATACAAAACTAGTTTGTAAAACTACGGAAGTTAAAACAAATATGGTTATAATAAAATTTTTCATAATATAGATATAAGAAAAACGGATAATATTTTAATTCTATCAGATTTACAAAATGGGCTGGTATTTTTGTGGAAAACTAAGAAATAACCTTTGTTATGGCGATTTCAAGGGGGAGACTTTTTACAAAAGCGTGTTTTATTTGTCTTTCGGCTTCAAGAAGAGCTTCGAGAGTTTTTGAAGTGATAATTCCCTTTTTATCTTTTAGAATTTCTTTGAAAAATTCTTTGTCAGAATCTACAATCTCTTCTTCGAGAGTTTTTTTCATCTCTGGTGCATAACGCATCAAAAGAGCGAGGCGAAGTTTAATCAAAATAAGTTTAAGATACAAACTTACATCAATGTTTTTCTCCTCGGCATTTTTTATAGCCTCAAAACCTTTTTGCATATCACCTTCTACAAGAGATAGGATAAAATCATTTACCAAGCTTGTGCTCGGCGCACCTGTTACTTCTTCTATTTCTTTTATACTGAGTGTTTTATCTTTTGAATACGACATTACTTTTTGAAGCGTACTTTGCGTATCGCGAAAAGATCCGTCACCTAAAAGTGCAATGAGTTCTGCCCCAGCGTTATCGATCTTTGTTCCCTCTTTTTTCGCAATAGAAATAACTAAATCTTTCAATATAGAAATCGTTGGTTTGTGAAATGTAAATACTTGGCACCGAGAAATTATCGTATCGGGAACTTTTTCAAGCTCTGTTGTCGCTAATATAAAAATAACGTGAGCTGGAGGTTCCTCTAAGGTTTTTAAAAGTGCATTAAACGCTTCTTTCGTGAGCATATGGACCTCATCGATAATATAAACTTTATACTTTGAATCGAAAGGCATCGTTCGAATTGAATCCCGAACTTCTCGAATATCTTCTATCTTTCGATTCGAAGCAGCATCGATTTCATAAATATCATGATCTTTTGTTTTAAGCTCGCTTGCGACAATCCGCGCAATAGAAGTTTTCCCTGTTCCACGTGGACCATAAAAAAGATATGCGTGAGAAATATTTCCAAGCTTTAGTGCTCCTTTTAAAACTTTAACAATATGATCTTGTCCTAAGACTTCATCAAAAGCCGATGGACGATACTTTCTATATAATGCTAATTCTGACATGAGGATATTATAGCAGAATAAAAAAAGCCCCGAAATTAGGGCTTTCTTTTATTCATTATTATCAATTTTTTTCTTTTTCTTCTTTTTTGCTTTTGATCTTTCCTTATCTTTGATTTTTTTATTTATTTTTTTCTCTGCAGCTTCGATAATTTTCCCAGCAATATCAACCCCTGTAGCTCGTTCTATTCCTTGAAGACCGGGAGATGAGTTCACTTCGATAATAAGAGGTCCGCGTGCTGATATAAGCATGTCTACTCCAGCAACAGTGAGGCCGTGAAGATTCGCAGCCTCTATAGCCACGAGTTTTTCTTTTACCGTTAACTCGATTGGACGTGCGATTCCTCCTTTGTGAAGATTTGATCTAAATTCGTCACCCTGACCACTTCGCTCCATCGCTCCCACAACCTCTCCATCAACAACAAATGCTCGGATATCTTTTCCTTTTGCTTCTTCAATAAATTCTTGAACAATGATATCTTTTTTAATCCCTGAAAATGCTTCAACCGCGGACTTGGCAGAAGATATTGAATCGACTTTAATCACACCTGTTCCATGTGTTCCCTCTAAAAGTTTTAAGATGACTGGAGTTCCGCCAGCTTCTTGAATCATAACTTTAACATCATCGGCTTTTGGATGACGCGCAAAAACAGATTTTGGTATACCGACACCTGACTTTGAAAGTATCTGGAGACTTCTGAGTTTATCACGAGAACGAATCAACGCTGTTGAAGTTAGAGTTGACGGCACGCCCATCAAATCAAATTGTCTAATAACAGCTGCTCCATAGACCGTCACCGACGCACCGATTCTTGGGATAATAATATCTACATCTTTTATATATTCAGAACCAACACGAATAGCTGGTTTTGCTTTTTCCATGATCAGGTTACATTTCGTATGGTCGATAATAGACACATCGTGTCCTAATTTTTGACCCGCCTCCAAAAGTCTTTTTGTTGAGTACAGTTCTGGTTTTCTAGAAAGAATTATGATTTTCATATTAACTACTTAGTTTTTTATTTACGTCTACAATAAAATATTTTTTTATAATCTTTCTTCCAATAAGTATCGGGTACCTTAAATTTTTTCTATTACTTAAACTTAGCTTCACTTTTATTTCTATCCCCTGCAAAATAATTTTTGTCGGAATAACATATCGAAGCTCTGAATCTCCATTTGAGTTTTTAACGAGTCGTTTTTCAAAAATATCTACTTGATAAATATCTTCTTTAAATTCCGGATGATCAGGGTCAAGAAGACTGAACTCAATCACGGGTTTCCTCTCAATCTCTTTCTCGATAATATGAGTTGTATGTATCGCTCCGTTATAAGCACCCGTATCAATCTTGCCGATTATGCCTTTAAGACCAAATTCTGGCAGATCAACATACTCTAAACGACCGATGATTTTTTTTTCTAACTCTTTCATATATAAATTGTACCCCAGAAATCTACAGATTTAAACTCTAAAAGTCAACAAAAGGAATCGGGTGTTCTACCCTAGATCAACTATAAATTCTTTTGTGTGTTTTTCGATCTCTTTATAGTTTTCTGATTCCATAAGTTTTATTCGAAGCTCTTTAGCACCTGGAAAATTATTTACATAGGCTTTATAGTGCTTTTTCATAATATTAAAGTTTTTATGCTGACCAAGATATTCCACAAAAGTTTTTGTGTGTTCTAGCATAACTTCTAATTTTTCTTTTATAGAAACTTCTTTTTTGTTTTCATCGAAAAGCCAAGGATTTCCGAAAATCGCACGACCAAGCATAAGCCCGTCTACGCCCGACACCCTGGCCTTTTCTTTACCATCTTCCACTGACAAAACATCTCCGTTCCCTATCACAAGTGTTTTAAGTCCAGACTCTTTTACAATATCAACAACTTTTTTAATATCATCCCAGCGAGCCGGAACTTTCGACATATCTTTTTTTGTTCGCCCGTGAATAGTAAGAACGGCGATACCCGCAGATAAAACTTTTGAAATCCATGTATCTATTTCATTTTTATTAAAACCTAAACGAGTTTTTACTGAGACCGGCAAATCTCCAGCGCCACGCTTTACCGCTTGAATGATTTTTACAGCATGGTCAGGGTTTTGAATAGCTCCAGCACCACAACCTTGTTTCATTATTGTCTTATCCGGACAACCCATATTTATATCGATCCCATCAAAACCAAGTTCACGACAAAGCTTCGCTGTCGCTTCCATATTTCCCTCATGACTTCCGAAAATCTGAGCAACGATCGGATGTTGGTTTGGCTCAAAAGCTAAATCAATCATCAGTTTGTCGCGACCCGGAGAGTTTAATCCATCAGCTGAAACAAACTCCGTCCAAAACACGTCAGGCCCTCCAGAAACTTCCCCGTGACGAGAATACTTAGCGATAACTTTTCGAAAGGCCACGTCCGTCACATCAGCCATAGGAGCCAAAACGAAAAAGGGCTTTTTGTTTTTAGCCAAATCCTCCCAAAAACCGAGGTGAATTGTCTCATTTAGGTTTTTATCGTAGACTATTTTCTTTTTCTTAAATAAATTAAAAAACATATTACTCAGTAAACCTATAGAAGATGCGATTTTTAAATCGAGCATCAATATACTCTAATCTATTTGGTTTTTCAATAAAATCAGTTTTGAATGGATCTTCCTGCACTATTGATATAAATTTATTGTAAACCTCGCCGATACTTTGATCAGAAGTAAACAAAAGTTTTGGGTAGTCACCAGAAAGAGTCGACATATTAAATAAAATTTCATATTGCCCATCTCCCTGCTCTACCAAAGAATGTACAGGGAATCCCTCCCCCTTCACTCCTTCAATCAGAGATTCTATGTCTTTCAAAAAATCAAAATCTAAAATATATTGACCTATAGGATTTACATCTTCTATTTTTGAATAGAAAGTAAAGTAAACCCCTGAAGAAAATTTGGGAGATGTATCAAAAATAAAACCACTATTATCGAGGAAGTAACAATCTTGATCGTTAGACCGGTCATCATACGCAGGAGGTTCTTCTCCACACCAAAGATGAGCCCGCTCTCTTTCAACGATTGTAAAAAGTAATTTCTTACTTTCAATATTTATTTCGATACTTAAAATTCTCGGGAAAGTTTTTTTTAAACCTTCTTCTAAATCTTTTTTAGAATATATTATTTTATTTTCTCCAGCAAAAACAAAGAATCTTTTCTTTGATAGTATTTTGAAAGTTTCCTCTTTTATCTCTTCTTCTTTTAGAATTTCATTCCCTGTTACAGAAACATCTTTTATGAGCATCTTATCTAAATGAGATAGAAAAGCCAGACCGATTACAAATACAACTACAGACAATAGTATCCAGAGCATTTTTACAAAAAACTTTCTATTACGCTCTTTCGTAACGTTCGATGTACTTGTTATACGGTCTCGCATCATAAAACTAAGAGATTTTATCTTTTCCTAAATAAGGAACCAAAACGCTAGGGACTTTTATTGAACCATCTGCTTGCTGGAAATTTTCTACAAGAGAAACCAATATTCTAGGTGTGGGTATCGCTGTACAGTTTAGCGAGTGGGCAAATCTGATTTTTCCTTCTTCGTCTTTATACCGAATATTAAATCTTCTTGTTTGAAAATCATGAAAATATGATGCAGAAGAAATCTCTCGGTATTTACTTTCTCCTGGTACCCAAAGTTCAATATCGTACTTCTTCACTTGACCAAGACCCAGGTCTCCGCCACAGTTCATCACCGTATGATATGGAATATTAAGAGATTCGATAAACTCTTCTGTGTTTCTGTTAAGCCATTCGTGGAGTTTTACCGATTCTTCGTGACTCGCCTCGCAAAGGATCACTTGTTCAACTTTGTAAAATTCATGAACACGGATTAAACCTTTCGTATCTTTTCCGTGACTTCCCGCTTCTCGTCTGTAGCACGGAGAAAAAGCCAAAAACTTTTTCGGCAAATCTGCTTTTGTTAAAACTTCATTTGAATAGTATCCCATAACCGGGACTTCGGCTGTTCCCGAAAGATAATCGTCATCTTGTGTTTCAAATAAATCTTCGGCGTCCCCCGGCAAATGTCCTGTTCCAAAAAAATGTTCTTTTCGGGCGATAGCAGGAGCGATCATCGGAGTAAATCCGCGCTTACCGAAGAAATCCATCGCATATCTCCAAATAGCCATCGAAAGTATCGCGCCATCATTTTTCAAAAAGTATCCTCGGAATCCGTGAACTTTTGTTCCACGTTCAAAATCCACCATATCAAGTTTCGTCATGATCTCGACATGATCTTTCGGTTTGAAATCAAAAACAGTTTTTTCTCCCCAGACTTTTACTTCTTTGTTGTCTGCATCTGTATCTCCATCTGGAACAGACACGTCGGGCACGTTTGGAACTCGGAGCATCAGTGCACGCCAGACTTCCATGACATCTTTTAGCTTATCTTCTTCTTTTTTTAAATCTTCTTTGAGAAATTGCATCGACTTTATCAGCTCTGCTTTTTCTGAATCACTCTTTAGTTGTGGCATCCTTTCACTTACTAAATTTTGCTTCGCCCGAAGACGCTCCACTTCTGATAAAACAACCAAACGTTCGTCGTCGGCTTTAATAAGCTCGTTTAAATCAAGCTTTATCTTCTTTTTAGTGATCGCGATTTCTACAATATCTTTGTTTTCGCGAATAAATTTTATATCTAACATGTTTTGTATTATACAAAAAATGATACAATTTAGAAAGCATGCCCCCGATAGAAGAATTAACAAATATTCCATATCGCCTAAGAGAAATACCCGAGCCGCCCAAAAAACTTTACATTCAAGGAAATTTCCCAGACGAGGAAATGAAGTTTTTGACTGTCGTTGGGTCACGTCGACATAGCGCATACGGGAAAATGGTTTGTGAAAAATTGATAGAAAAGTTATCTGGCTACCCTATCGTGATAGTTTCCGGGATGGCGCTCGGTATAGATGCGATTGCTCATGAAAGCGCCATCCGTGCAGGACTTAAGACGGTCGCAGTTCCCGGCTCAGGACTTTCACCAAGTGTTTTGTACCCGAAAAGTAATTTCAAACTTTCAAGAAAAATTTTAGAGTCCGGTGGATGTCTTC
Organism: uncultured Candidatus Saccharibacteria bacterium; assembly: GCA_964550665.1. Classification (GTDB taxonomy): domain Bacteria; phylum Patescibacteriota; class Minisyncoccia; order Phycocordibacterales; family CSBR16-119; genus JAUPTX01. The sequence continues at coordinate 19,782 of CAZJZW010000005.1, read as the reverse complement.
TTTCAGAGTTCGAACCTGAGTTTAAGGCGACAAACTGGAGCTTCGTCCAAAGAAACAGAATTGGCGCAGGACTCTCTGACGCTGTTCTATTAATAGAAGCCGAGGAAAAGTCAGGAACGCTGACAACAGCACGGATGGCTACAGACTATAATAGAGAAGTTTTGGTGATACCGGGGAATATAAGTTCACCAACATCAAAAGGTACGAATGAATTACTTCGTCTTGGAGCTACTCCAGTTTTAAAAAGCGCGGATATATTAGAAGAGCTCGGACTCGTGCCAAAAGAATCAAGTGAAATTAAAATTGATCTACCCGAAGAAGAGGCTTCCCTTTTCAAACTCTTAAAAGAACCGAAGTCAAAAGAAGAAATTTCTATTTTAATCCAAAAACCTATTTCAGAAATAAATATAACTATTTCAATGCTAGAACTTCGCGGGCTTATAAAAGAAATTGATGGAAAAGTTCATAGAATCTAGGGACTTGACTTA
>CAZJZW010000005.1:0-19194 GCA_964550665.1 uncultured Candidatus Saccharibacteria bacterium | reverse complement strand
TAGCGCAGGAATTCCCTGCGCTTTTTCTTTCCCGAATTTGCATAAATCAAAAATTCATAGTATTACTTATGAAGGTTACGTGCTCCGTTAGAAGTTTATTAGGACTTCAGTGGAATATAAACATAATTTAATTGGGTCGAAAAAAGATAATTACTAAATACTTAAACTTCTATTGGGATGAAATTACTTATAGTAGAGTCGCCTTCAAAAGCGAAAACAATCGAAAAATACCTGGACGGTAAATATACCGTTCGTGCTTCTGTTGGACATATTCGAGATTTACCTAAATCAAACAAAAAGGCTGTTGATATAAAGAATGGTTTTACCCCAACTTATGAAATCTCTCCTTTAAAAAAGAAGGTTGTCGATGAACTTCGAACGATAGCAAAAAAAGCTGACGAAGTAGTTCTGGCAACCGACCTCGACCGTGAAGGTGAGGCTATCGCTTGGCACTTGTCCGAGGCTTTGGATCTTAAGAACCCAAAGCGAATCGTCTTTAACGAAATAACTGAAACAGCGATTAAAGAAGCGCTTCTTCATCCGCGAGAAGTTGACATGAATTTAAAAAATGCTCAAGAAGCTCGCCGAGTTCTTGATAGACTTTTTGGTTACGATTTATCTGGACTTATTTGGAAAAAAGTTCGTTATGGACTTTCAGCTGGACGAGTTCAGTCCCCCGCTCTTCGGATCATCATGGAACGTGAGCGAGAAATCAGAGCGTTTATTCCCCAAAAATATTACATCCTTTCTGCCCTTTTGAAAAAAGGAAAAGACGAGATGCTTTTTACTTGTGACAAAGAGATTTGGGACAAAAAAGAAGCAGAAGGTATTTTTGAAAATGCTAAAAAGGGAGATTGGTCTGTTATCGCTGTTAAAGAAACAGAAGCAGCTCGAGCACCACGACCACCGTTTACAACTTCAACCATGCAACAAGCAGCTTCGACACGACTTGGTTTTGCTCCATCTAGAACGATGGGCGTCGCTCAAAAATTATATGAGAAAGGTTTGATCACCTACATGAGAACAGACAGCACCAACCTTTCTAAAACTGCACAATCTCAAATGTTAGAATATGTAGAAAAAAACTTTGGTAAAGAATACGCCAGAGCAAATATTTATTCTAAAAAATCCAAAAACGCTCAAGAAGCTCACGAAGCGATCCGTCCAACAAACCCGCTTCGCGCTAGTCTCGGCACAACAGAAGATGAAAAGAAAATATACACACTAATATGGGAGCGAGCGATCGCTTCACAGATGACACCAGCGAAGATTTTACGAACAAAAATATCTGCAAATATTGATGGGCAAGCAATCCCAAACTTTTCTATAAATGGATCTCGGATTCTTTTTCCAGGTTGGCTTGCTGTCGATACACGTTCTCGTGGAGAGGACGTCGAAGTTCCAAAACTTTCTGTTAAAGATCCTCTGGCTTTGGTTAAAGCAGATATGGAAGAAAAAGAAACTGCCCCACCAGGACGCTACACAGAAGCTGGACTTATTAAAGAACTTGAAAAAAGAGATATCGGTCGCCCATCGACATATGCGTCTATTATAAAGACTATTGTTGATCGAGGTTACGTTACAAAAGAAGCGAGAACTCTAATACCGACTGATACGGGTGATGTCGTTTCAACCTTTATCGAAAACAATTTCGGAAACTATATCTCAGACTCTTTTACAGCGGAAATGGAAAGTGAGCTCGATGAAATAGCTATAGGTAAAAGAACATACGTAAAAACTCTTTCTGATTTCTATGGCCCATTTACAAAGGCTCTTAAAGAAAAAGACAGTATAGAAAAAATAACAAACATCGGTGATGCACCAGCGGAATTTCCTTGTCCTGTTTGTGGTAAGCGAATGGTTTATAAACTTTCAAAAAATGGAAAGTTTATGAGTTGTTCTGACTTCCCTAACTGCGTCGGCGCCCGAATGGAAGACGGAAAAGAACTCGAACCACCAAAAGAAATCGGTGAAATGTGTCCGACGTGTGGAGAAAAACACCAAGGCAAACTCGTACTTCGCGAAGGAAGATTTGGTATGTTTATCTCTTGCTCACGATATCCAAAATGTAAATTTATAAAAGAAGATGAAGCCGAAGTAGCCAAAAGAAAAACAGGTGTGAAGTGTACAGAATGTAAAGATGGAGAAATGGTAGAACGAAAAGGACGATTTGGTTTATTCTATTCTTGTTCCAACTATCCTGACTGTAAACACGCAATCAAAACAAAACCAACTGGTAACATGTGCCCAATGTGCGGAAAGCTTATGATGCAAGGGACAAAGACAATTCCAGAACGCTGTAGTGACAAAAAATGTGCAATGCACAACCCTCATAAATTACAAAAATAATTTAGTAAAGCATTCAAATTTCTTTGAATGCGATGATTGTCTTTGTCGGGCGCAGGTATATTTTTGTTTTGCGTAGCAAAGGCAAAAATACCGAGCCGGGGTCGCGAGAAATTTTCGTCAGAAAATTTACTTGTGACCTAAGACAATACCAGAAAGATGTTCAGTCAAAACCTGCCCAAATCACAACCCACACAAGCTTGGAGTAGAACCCACAAAAAAGAAAAAATAAAATTTGAAATGAAAAAGCCCCGGCGCTTCGCGCCGGGGCTTTCATCTTCGTAAAAAAGTATACTACTCCAACTTTGTTTTTTGCTTGATCTTCAACACAACATCTCCGAGTAAATCACCCCAAGACCCATTCAGAGATTCATACTCAGAAAGCAAAACCAAGACGGAAATTGGAACGCCTAGAGCCTTCGACAGCTCCTCAAGCTTTATAATACCAGGCTTTTTCTTGTTATTCTCTAGTAATGATACATAGACCTGCGTAACTCCACACAATTCTGCAAGCCTGGTCTGCGTCATCTTGGGTGTGAAAGACCTACGTAACAACTTAATGGTTTGTCCAAGGTTCATATTGGTTGTTTTTCTCATTTAAATATACCACACAAATACTGATTTTGTCAAGCTACTTCACGCTTATTTTTCAACGTTTTTGGCACTTAAAAATAAAATCTTTAATCCCCAAAACCACCATTTCAAAAGGCTCGTCGGAAGCCATTGTTTACAAAATGGCTGAGACGGAAGAAAATCCGTCCTATCAAGGCGGATTATTCTGGTCTTTTAAAATGGTGGTTTAAAAAACTTGACAAACATTTTGAAATTAATATACTAAATACGTACAACAAGTCCAAAACAAGTGGCGTTGGAAGAGGTGTGCACTCTAGTAGCAGAAGACCTGGCGAAATGGTTAAAAGCTACCGAGAGCTCATCTCTTCCCGTCCACTTGTGGACACAAAGTTCTTTAGAACAATTTACACGCGAAAGACCTAGGTCTTTCATTCGGTCACAACGACCAACTGCGACGCTCCCATGGAGCGTTTTTTGTTTTAATTAAGTGGATGTAGATCACTATCCCCTCCTTTTATAACTGGAGTTTTCCAGAATCTTTTTGTACTGAGCGCTTTTTCAATTTCATTAACTTGTTCGTTCTTCAGAACTTTTAGCACAACATATCCAGAACATATTCCCAAAAATCCAGAGAAAAATCCTTGTCCTAAGATTCCCCAAAACGTATCGATGTCTAAGAAATTATCAAACACATTTAAGAATGCATAGGCGACGTATCCCATAAAGAATGCTCCGGCGAAACTCTGGAAAAAAGATTTCATCAGGAATGAATCTTTTGTATCTTTAACTTTGAAATCAACTCTAAAATATACCCAAAGGAAAAATGCATTGAGTATTGATCCGAGTGAATACGCCAAAGGCAACATCACGATCTCTGAATTTGCGATTCCTTCAATACGCAAGAGGGACTCAAAAAAATATTGAAACATTTCATGAGTTCGAAATACGTGAACAAAATAGATCGCAGAAACGATGGTGATGAGTGTCGAAAATAAATTTATATATAGAGGTTTTTTTGTATTCCCTGCTGCGTAATATCCGCGAGTAAACAAAAGTATCAAACTTTGAGCAGAAATAGAGATGGCGAAGAGTGCAAGGGATGCGGCAGTCAAACGCGTATCATCCCATGAGAAATTCCCTGTCCCAAGAATTACTCGAACGACCTGCGCTCGAAGGACTATAAAAAGAAACATCACCGGAAGTGACCAGAAAATAATCTGACGAGCGGCCAGAGCGATATACGAAACAAACTCGCCCATCTTTTGACTTTGGAAAAATCGCGCGAGCGTCGGGAACGCTGCCACAGAATATGAAATACCGATTATCCCAAGAGGTACGTTTTGTAGATTTAATGAAAACTGAAAAATAGAAATTGCCCCTTCGCCGATAAGCGAAGCTGTCGCAACGATAGCGATAAGCGAAATAGTACTAAGAGAAAGTCCGATGGTTCTTGGAAGTGAGGTCGTAATCATATCTTTTAGGCTAGACCAATCGATTTTTTTAGAGATTTGAGGTAAAAAGTCATGTTTGGCCAAAACCGGGAATTGGATGAGCATATGCATAAGAGCACCCAAAACAACCCCAAATGCAAGCCCTGGAAGGCCCCAAATCGGGTAGAAAACCAAAATACCGACTATTATCCCAATATTGTAGAAAATAGGGCTTAAAGCGAAAATAAAGAACTTTTTGAACATTTGAGTAACTGAGCCAAAAAGGTTTGAAAGTCCTAAAAATATTGGCGACAAAACCATAATCCGACTCAAGAGAACGAGGTCTTTTAATTCTTGTCCGCTAAATCCAGGGGCGACGAAATTCACCAGCTTTGGCATAAAAATAAGACAAACGATAGAAGCAATTATCATCATCACAAGAAATACAGTAAATGTGTCATTTAAAAATTTCTTTGCTTTTACTGAGTTACCATTTAGCTCACCATCTTCTTTGACACCAAGCTTCTCTACGAGAAATGGTAAGAGAACTGTCACCGAAGCAAGCGACGCGACTGAAACGAAAATAAAATCTGGAATACGGAAAGCTGCGTAATATACATCGAGGGATGCGGATGGTCCGAATTGATGTGCGAACATTCTATCTCTAAAAAGCCCGAGGATTTGAGAAAGTAATGTAAAAAATCCAAGGATAATAGCCGCTTGGTTTATATTCTTAAATTCCCTATTTAAAAGATTAAAAACTCTTTTTACCATGAATTTAGATAACGATGTTTACTATCTTACCAGAAATGTAAATAAACTTTTTCACAGACTGATCACCGACAAAAGCTTTCACTGCTTTACTTGAAAGAGCGATTTCTTTCACTTCTTCTTCGCTGATATCAGGGGCAATTTCTATTTCATCACGAACTTTTCCATTAACTTGAACAGCTATTTTTATTTTTTCATCTTTTATTTTTTCAGCGTCGAATTTTGGCCAGTCTGAGACGTGGATAGATCCTGTTTCTCCGAGTTCGTGCCAGAGCTCTTCTGTAATATGAGGCGCGAAGGGCGCAAGAATTTTTAGGAAATCTAAATAATTATCTTTTGAAAAAGAATTTGCTTCTTCCATCTTGTTAACTAAAATCATCATAGAAGAAACAGAAGTATTGAATCTAAAATTTTCAATATCTTCGGTTATCTTTTTTATTGTTTTATTTACTAAAATATCAACTTCTTTATTTTCTTCTCCGATTCGCTCTTTCGCTCGCCAAACACGCTCAAGGAAACGTCTCGTTCCTACAAGCCCATCAGTATTCCAAGACGTGTATTGTTCAAATGGCCCGATAAACATTTCAAAAAGTCTAAAAGCATCTGCGCCAAATCGAGAAACCATCTCATCTGGATTTACAACATTCCCCCAACTTTTTGACATTTTCCTTCCATCACTCGCTAGTATAAGTCCTTGGTTTTTCAAAAGTTTAAACGGCTCTTCTGTTGGCACGTATCCTAAATCATGTAAAACCTTATGCCAAAATCTTGAATACAAAAGGTGACCTGTCGCATGTTCTGCACCACCAACATATACATCAACATCTTGCCAATACTTTATAGCTTCTTTTCCAGCGAAAGCTTCTTTGTTTTTCGGATCCATATATCGAAGGAAATACCAAGAAGATCCTGCCCAACCAGGCATTGTATTTGTTTCGTATCCAGCATCTTTCCACTCTGATACACCAGCAAGTGGTGATTCGCCATTCCCCGCTGGTTTATATGAAGAAACATTCGGAAGTTTAAGTGGTAAATCTTTTTCTGAAAGCGCGGAAATTATTCCATCTTTATGTACAAGTGGAATCGGCTCACCCCAGTAACGCTGTCGTGCGAAAACAGCATCACGCATTTTGTATTTCGTAACCATTTTCCCACCGACAAATTCTGTTATTTTTGATTTCGCTTTTCGTGAATCCATTCCAGAAAATTTCCCAGAGTTTATCAACTGTCCATCACCTAGCCAGTAATCATAGCGAAGATGAGCTACTGGAGCACTTTTGTAAATTCCTGTCGCAATCTTGGGTGGGCTTAAGAGATCATCACTCGCTAAATTAACTGATAGAACTGTTTTGATCGGCAAATCAAATTTCTTTGCGAATTCAAAGTCTCTTTCATCATGTGCTGGAACGCCCATAACCGCACCTGTACCATATGAACCAAGTACATAGTTTGTCAGATAGACCGGAACTTCAAACTCATCTAAAAATGATTGCTTGGCGACAATTCCTTCAAGTTTTATTCCTGTAGTTTCTTTTATATTATTTTGATCTTGTTTTTTTACTTCTTCGATATATGAGTGGACTTTATCCCAATTCGAAACTTCTTTTTTTAGTAAGTTTTCTACGGCAGGATGATCTATCGCAAGCGCTATATAAGAAACACCAAAGAGCGTGTCCGCACGTGTTGTGAAGACATCAATATTAGCAATATCGTAACCAAATTCTTGGTTTTCCAAATAAAAAGTTATTTCACTTCCCTCACTTTTACCTATCCAATTCTTTTGAATTTCTTTTATATGTTCTGGCCAGGCAATAGTCTCAAGCCCAGACAAAAGTCTGTCTGCGTAAGAGGTGATTCGTAAAAACCACTGGCGCATATTTTTCTTTTCGACTGGAAAACCACCTCTCTCTGAGACAGGGTTTCCGTCTGGTCCATCGATTACTTCGTCGTTCGCCAAAACTGTTCCGAGTTCCGGACACCAATTCACCTCAGAATATCCTTCGTAAGCCAAGCGATAGTTCATTAAAATATCTTGTTTTTCTTTTTCATTTTTTCCAGACCAAGAAGTATCTTCTTTTTCGAATTTTGAAATTAAATCTTTTATTGGTTTTGCTTTCTTTTCTTTTTCATCGTAGTAGGAATCAAAAAGCTGGAGGAAAATCCACTGTGTCCATTTGTAATACTCTGGATCAATAGTTTGTACTTCGCGAGACCAATCATACGAAAGACCAATTATTTCTAATTGCTTTTTATAGGTTTCTATCGCCTTTTCTGTGATGACGGATGGGTGCTCACCAGTTTGTATCGCATATTGTTCAGCTGGAAGACCAAAGGCGTCAAAACCCATCGGATGGAGGACGTTGTATCCTTGCATTCGTCGCATACGAGAAAGAACGTCTGTGCCAATATATCCACGAGGGTGTCCAACGTGAAGCCCAGCTCCCGATGGATACGGAAACATATCGAGAATATATTGTTTTGGTTTTTTAGAATTTTCTTGTGTCTTATAGACTTCTTGTTCGTCCCAGAATTTCTGCCATTTAGACTCTATTTCTTTGTGGTCATATTGCTTCATACCCTCCAATGATACATTAAAATGAGCCTATTACAAAACAAATCAAAAACCCGCTTTTGGCGGGTTTTTGATTAAATTAATTTTGTTTAACTTCAGCATTCCACTTTACTTTGTAGATTATTTTTGGATCTTCAAGGAAAACTGGTGCTTCTGGACAAGCGATGAGTTCGTTTGCCATCATTCTAGTAGTCTTATACCACTTTCCTGTTGTTCTCGCCAAAAATGATGGAACCCAAGGAGAGATAACTTGTTCAAAGTATTTCTTTTGGAAAGCATGAACAGCTTTTACTGTAGCATCATCGTAGTTACCATTAACAGTAAGTCCAGCTCCGATTTGTTCGTTTAAGAATTCTTGGATTCTTGGGATTTCACCACCAACATCTCCCTTTCGGTGATATTCAGTGAATGGAACACACGCTCCAAGAACATCTCCTTTATCTGAAGAGCCAAGAACTGAACCTCTTTTTTGAGAGCCACTTGAATTACTTGAAGAAGAATTAGATGTTTCTGGTTCACATGTATTGGTTTCTTCACAAGAAGGTTCTCCATCATCATCATTACAATCTTCTTCTTGACAATAATAGTCACAATTTTCTTGTATCTCACAATTATCATCAAAACATTTTTCTTCTACATCACAGTCATCATCACAACTTTGAGTTTCTTCACAAGAAGGTTCATTGTCATCAACTTCAACGTTCCATGCAACACAGTTATATGTTCCACCTTCTACTAACCCATCGATTCTTTCATAGTTATCATAGTTTAAGACATCAGTGTGGCAGTAGATTTCAGCTGAAACATTGTCGACGTTTGTTTGGTCATTTTGATTGAATGTGAATGGAATATATCCTTCTGGAAGTACTTCTCGTACCCAAAGTTTTGTATCGTCAGAAGTATCTTCTGGCATTGGTACGTTTACCTCATCTGTAAATATGTTCCAAGCTCCACCTGTTGGGCCTGTATCATTGTCTCCTGGATTTGGTGTGTTGTAATATGCCCATTCGAAATCCCAATCTTCAACAAGAGAACAATTTTCATGATTTGCAACGAAGTCAGATGCAGTAGTTGAAGTTATAGCTGGTCCTCCATTTCCCCAATTTGGTAAATCTTGTTCATATAGACACACAATTTTTTGTGCAACGATAGTTACATCTTCTGGAGTAGCTTCTCCTAAACATCGAACACTTACATCATCTAAGAATGTTCCGACTGAGTTTGGAGTTCCAGCATCTTTGAACATAATAGTTGTTGTTGAACTATCGGCTACGAAGTTTACAGTATATGTATTCCAAGATGTGTTTCCACCTCCGGCTACTGGCCCTTGTGTATCTACAAGAGCGCCATCAACCCAAACTTCTAATTTATTTTCTCCTGCACCTGTTCCTGGTCTTGGTGAAAATGCATATGATAGTTCATATTCGTTTCCTACGATAGTAGATACGTCTTGAGAAATAACCACTGAAGCTTGTTCGTTTTGGTTATATCCCCAGTCAGCATCAAGTTCAGCGTGTTGCTGACCTTCGTCATGAGCCCAAGCGTTTACTCCTCGGTGAAGTTCTAGCTTTGCTGTTGCTGGAGCACCACCGAAAGCTCCGTTCCAAGCAACGTTCCATCCTAGAGTTGGAGTTCCACTATCGTAAACGTCCCATCCTTGACCCGCTGTAACAACCGGCGCTTCAAATCCCCCGTTTGTTAATAGGTTAACATCAGCATCACATCGATCTTCATTTTGTTTTTCTTCAAAAATATTTAGAACAACTATTGTTCGGTGCTTTCCGGCATTACTGTTGTTGAGAATAATGTGTCCATCAGCATTTGTGTTAAAGATTACTCCGTCAGCATCTTTGTTTCCAGGTTCGTAGTTTGGATCAAAGCCTGATGTAAAAAGATTATCATTATACTCATCAACATCTTCAAAAGCGTCTACCGGAAGTAATACTTGATCACTATATTTTGTTGTCCAAGTTACAGAATCATCTCCGCCTGTAATTTTCTCTTCTCCATAGAAATAACTTCCTATTGGTAGATTTGAGAATTTTACACAGTCACTGTCATTTACTTCTCCAAAAAATGCTTTTTCTGGAGTAAACCCGTCTGTTGTAAAGACCGCATCAGTTGCAATAAGAGGTTGAGCGATAAATTCCTCATTTCCTGGCATTTCTGGCTTTTCTTCCCAAGGAATTGTAAATGTGTATCCTGGCACTTCACTTGGATCAGCAATAGAAATTTCATCGCCAACTTTTTTAGCGATTGCCTTACATACCGTTATAGATCCAGGACCTGTTGGAGCTGGCATTTCAACAATATCTAATTGTGGAGCCATTAGTGAAGTGAAGGCTCCTAAAACTTCTTCTACAAACCCTTCTTCTGGTTCTGATTCAGTAGCTTCAGGTTCTGTTGTTGGTTCTTCTGGAACCACTGGAGCTACAAATTCTGTAGATTCTTCTACAGCTACCTCTGGGTTATCTACCTGTGCGAAAGCCAGGTTGAAAGTCATTGCAAAAACTGTTACAAGACTAATAGATTTTGATAAAATACTTTTTACTTTCATATATTTTTATTAATATTAAATGATAAACGAGGCATAAATTATGCCTATATAAGAACTTGATTTAAAATTAATTAATTCGTCTCTTGCCCCGTATTATGTTCTCTTTTCCTGTCTATGTCAACAAAAATTCCTTCTTGACAGAAGGAATTTTTGTTTCATTACATAGCCGCAACAACTGGCGTTACGAACATCTCTTGATTGATGTACATAAATATTAGTATGAGAATAAGTAATAAAACACCATATGCGATATTTTTTGGATGTTGTTTGTTGATCGCAACGAATATTTTTAGGATTAGGGAGAAAAGAATGATTACAAAAAGTATAATGTAGGCACTATTGACCGCACTTCCTGGACTAACTAAAAATCTTTCGAACCAATTTGTATATACAGGCCCAGAACTATCTTCTGCGCCCGCAACATTTTGATTTTCATACTCAGGGTTTGTAGTTTCCGTAAAAGTTTGTTCTGAAGGTGGAAAGACTTCTTGTATTTGAGTTTTTACTTCCAAAGTTTCGGCTTTTGCGATTTTTGTCTCAATTGTTTTTTGAGTTGCTTGTTTGGATGGAGTTACAAATTCCACCTTAGTGTCAGAATCCCCTTCGACTTCTGAAGATTCAGTACTTACCGCAACGAGACCACTAGTCGGCGCTGGAACAGAAGTAACTGTCGCTTCTTGACTCGCTGAAACAGTTTGTAGTGCCGGAGAGGCTTGGGTTCCAAACATTTGAACGACAAATGTTGTCTTGTTTCCTTTATATGTACCCTCTGCAGTAGCAATACCGATTTCTTTATATCTGTTATTTAAAATGTTGGCTCGGTGAAGAGGAGAATTCATCCATGCTTCTTCAACATCTTCTGATCTACTAAAGTTAACCGCCAGGTTTTCACCAGCGTAAATATAACTATACCCTGCTTCTTCAAACCAATGCCATGGAGTTACACCTTCAGGACTAATGTGAGCAAAGTAACTTTTTTGAGCCATGTCATTTGCTTTTAATTGAGCAGCAAAAACTAATTTATCATTGATAACAAGTTTGCCTTGTCCTTCATTTGCTCTGTCTTCATTCGCCAAGTCAACAAGAAAAGCAGATTGAATGGCTGCTAGAAACTTTGAATTTTTAACTACATACGAACCTATAATAGAAGCAAGTAGTAGAAGAGATGCTAGGGCTGTCATCGCAATCACAGACTTTTCTCTTAGGAAATGTGGCTTGTGATCATTCTCTTGGTTTGGGATGAAGTATTTTTTGAAGCTTTTTTTCATTATTACATTATAACATAAATAAAATAAAAATCAAGTGTTTATTCCCTAACCTTAATAATACCAAATATAAGCGTGTTCAGCACCAAATTAAGAATTGATTAGTTTTCTAGTCATCTCACCTACAACTCCTGTTCCCTCTTTTAAACCAAAAGGCTTCAAAATAATATCAGCGTTTGCTTCTTGAAATCTGATTAGTGCATCTTCTGTACCCGCCCCAAATCGCGTCGTTTCTTGACCCAAAGAACCAGGACCTGACTCTGCAACTAAAAATCCTCTTCCATTTAAATATTGCTGAAGAAGTTTAACCTCGACGTCTTCATCTCCAAGTTTTAAATCTTTTGTTAAGAGATCTTTTTGTTTTTCAATAACAATCTTTTTTTCTCCAAAATCTTCTGGCTTAATGACACTGTTTGAATCACCTGTATTTAGAGCTGGCACTTGGACACGATAATACACAACCTCGTTTTCTTTTTCGGAAAATTTAAGAACTGGAACATAGACAACAGCGCCAATAAAAATAGTGACAACTGATACCCAAGCAATATTAAACTTAGTTTTTGAAAAACTTTTATCTTTCATAATTTATTTGCTTATAGTATAGCAATATAAAGACGATTAGATTTGTATTTTTGTGGAAAACGAAAAGCCCCTCTCGGGGCTTTTCGTTTAAAGTACATTTTACATCAAGGAACTAATTTTACTTTTTTTGATTTTTTATTTTCCGTACATTAGATCGTAGTTAGGATCAAATATATTTGTAGTGTTTGTGTTTACATCTGAAGCACCTAGGACGTTTCCTGATTGTGCATCTCTCAGTAAATTGTAGATTGCTTCCTTTTGCTTTGTTGTGAAAGATTTTTGATCTTTTACTTCAATAACTTGGTACATCACACCTGGATCTTCTAGATAAACTGGAGCTTCTGGACAGTCGATGATTGCGTTGATTGTCATTCTTGTTGTCTTGTACTCCCATCCAGTCGTATTTGGACTTAATGGTGGTGTCCAAGGGTCAATAACTTCTGACCAGTGGAATGCTTGGAAATCGTGAACAGCTTGTACTGTAGTTTTTCCGTACACACCGTCAACTGTTAATCCTGCATCCATATATTCATTTAAGAATGTTTGTAGGGCTTTGATTTCTCCTCCAGAGTTTCCAAGTCTGTTGTATGTAGTGAATGCAACACAACTTGTAGCACCCAATACTTCTCCTCTATTACCTCCTCGAGAACCTGAAGATGAACCACCTCCATTTCCTCCACCCCCTCCGCCATCACCACCTCCTCCGCCACCATTATCACAGTCTTCTGAGATAGTGATTGTTCGAGTTACTGTATCTGTATTTCCATCAGAGTCAGTTGCTGTATAAGTAACTGTGTATGTTCCGTTTGACCCGAAAGCAACTACTGTAGATCCGTTGTTTGTGATAGTTACGTTGTCTGCACCTTCATCGTCTGTTGCAGACACTCCTGACATGAAATCAAATGATGTAACAGATGTTTCAATACATGAATCAGATGGAACAGATAGAGTTGGGTCATTATCCCCGCCTCCTCCGCCACCGTTATCACAGTCTGTAGAGATAGTGATTGTTCTTGTTACTTGAGTTACATTTCCATCAGAGTCAGTTGCTGTATAAGTTACAGTGTATGTTCCAGCTGTACCAAATGTAACTACTGTCGCTCCGTTATTTGTAATTGTTACGTTGTCTGCACCTTCGTCGTCACCAACTGTTACTCCTGACATGAAGTCAAAAGAAGTTGATGATGTAAGAATACATGCTTGCCCACCGAAAGTAATAGTTGGATCATCGTCATTTCCTCCTCCACCGTTATCACAGTCTGTAGAGATAGTGATTGTTCGAGTAGTTGTAGTTGTTTCAAGAAGTGAATCAGTAACAGTATAAGTTACTGTGTATGTTCCAACTGTTCCAAAGATTACAGTTTCTTCACCTAAGACATTGTCTGTTAGGTTTAGTGTAATTGTTCCATCAAGGTCATCAATTGCAGTAACTCCGGCAAGGAAATCAAATGAAGTTGCACTTGTTTCGATACATGAGTTTCCTGTAATTGTGATTGTTGGAGGATTATTGTCTCCACCGCCAGTACCACAATCACTTGAGATTGTGAAAGTTCTTGTTGCTGTCGTTACATTTCCGTCAGAATCAGTTGCTGTGTAAGTTACAACATATGTTCCAGCTGTACCAAATGTAACTGCTGTCGCACTATTGTTTGTAACTGTTACGTTACCTGCGCCTTCGTCGTCTGTTACAGTAACACCTGCATTGAAGTCAAATGAAGTAGCAGATGTAAGGATACAAGATTGACCGCCGAAAGTAATTGTTGGATCTTCGTCGTCCCCGCCGCCTCCGTTACAGTTTGTAGAGATTACGATAGTTCGAGTCTCTACGTCTGTATTTCCATCAGAGTCAGTTGCTGTATAAGTAACTGTGTATGTTCCGTTTGACCCGAAAGCAACTACTGTAGATCCGTTGTTTGTGATAGTTACGTTGTCTGCACCTTCATCGTCTGTTGCAGACACTCCTGACATGAAATCAAATGATGTAACACCTGTTAATAGACATGCTTGTCCAGGAACAGTTAGTACTGGATCTTCATCTCCTCCGTTTCCTCCACAGTTTGTAGAGACTACGATATTGATAGTTTCAGTTGCTGTATTTCCATCGGAGTCAGTTGCGATATAAGTTACCGCGTAACTTCCTGCTTGATTGAAATTAACTACTGTTGAACCATTATTTGTAACTGTTACGTTTCCAGCGCCTTCGTCATCACTGACGAAAACTCCAGTCATAAAGTTATAGTTTGTAGTACCAACTAAGATACATGATTGTGGTGAGAATAGAATGGTTGGATTTTCTCCATCTCCAGTTCCATCACAGTTCTTCTTAATATAGATAGTTCTTGATTCAGTCGAAGTAGCGCCGTCACTGTCCGTTACAGAATAGGTTACGGTATATACTCCAGCTGTTCCAAAAACTACATTGTTTGAAGATATAATAATTGATGATGTAAGGTTTCCGTCTTCTGCGTCTTCTGCACTAACTCCAGCAAAGAAGTTATATGAAGTTGCTGTTAGTGGTAAACATACATCCATGTCTTTTACTTTAATTTTTGGTGGTGTGTTTACTGGATCTTCGTCGTCTACACAAATCACTTCAACACTATCTAGGAATGTTCCGTAAGAATCTGGATCACCTAAGTCAGCGAAAGAAATAGTTGTTTGCGTACCTGTTGCATAGAAAGCAAAGATTCGTGTTTGCCATGCAATTTGATTTTGGGCGAGCCCAGATGCACTTACGTCGTCATATAATACTCCGTCAACGTAGAAACCAAGTCTATTGTCTGAAGCTGGTGTACCAGGTCGAGCAGCAAATTCATAGTTCACTTGGTAGAATTGTCCAGGAACAGTATCAATAACTTGAGAGATTTTTGTTGATGCTGGTTCTCCGTTAAGATTTCCAACATGTCCGTTATGATCTGAGTCAAGTTCTATGTATTGATTACCTGAGTGAGCATCCCATCCGCCAACATTTTCTTGTAATTCAGCTTTAGGAAAAGCATTTGGATTTATTCCATTCCAAGCAACAGACCATTCAAGACCTACTGTTCCGTTTCCATAAATATCCCATCCTGTAGGATGTGTTACTTCAGGACTTTCGAAACTTCCGTTTGAAATTAAGTTTTGAGTAGTCTCGCAAGCTTTCGGTGGATTTTTGTCATCTTCAAATACATTAATAACAACGATTGTTCTAACTTTTCTAGATTTAATTAGAAGAACGTGTCCGTCAGCATTTGTGTTGATAGTATCTCCGTTATAGTCTGTACTTCCACCACCAAATCCTACAGTAAACAAACCATCGTCGTAGTCAAAGACATCGCCGAAATCGTTTACTGGTCTAAGAACTTGGTCACTGTATTTTGTTGTCCATTCGATTGAACCATCCCCTCCTGTAATAGTTTCTTCTCCATAGAAGTAACTTCCAAGAGTAAGGTCAGTGAAAGAGATACACATTGCATCATTTCCAGTTGAACTACTTAGGATTTTTCGGTTTGGAACAAATGCGTCTGTTGTGAACACAGCATCATCTTCGATGACTGGTTGTGGTTCAAACTCGTCCATACCTGGCGTCACTGGAGCAGCAACCCAAGGAATAGTAAATGTATATCCTGGAACATCACTTCCATCCACAACCTCTAATTCTCCGTTAACATTTTTTGCAATAATTTTACAAACAGAGATTGTTTCTACGATACCATCATCATCTACACATTCGTCATTGATGTAGAGGGTTCGATTTTTAAGAGTAGAAAGAAGATCACTGTCGGTTGCTTTGTAGTAGATTGTATACATTCCAGGAGTTCCGAATACAATATTGTGTGTATATGTTGGGACAATAATACCGTCTTCTGGGTCAACAGCAGTAACTCCATTTAAGAAGTCGAAGCTTGTTGCAGTTGTAGCGATACAGTCAGTATTTGGAATAACTTTTAGAATTGGTGGTTCATTTTTTCCACCTCCGTTGTCATCACACTTTTCTTCGATAGAAAGCAGTGTAGTAGCACCAGCAACAAGACCTTCTGAGTCAGTTGCAGCGTACCAGATAGTGTATGGACCACTCACTACTCCGAATCGGATTTCTTCAGCAATATATCCTGGAGTCAGAGTTCCATCTTCAGGGTCAAAAGCTGTAACTCCATCAAGGAAGTCGTATGAAGTATCTGTCTTTAAGATACATGCCTTTGCAGGAGCATTCACAACTGGTGGCTGGTTTTCATCACCGCCTCCGCAGTTTGATGGTGGAAGAGTGTGAGTATATAGAGTATACATTCCATCATTGTGAGTTGTTACCACGAACTTGAAGTTTGATTTTTGTGAAGTAAATGATATGTAATCATTATTTGGGCCATCAAGTGGTGCAGTAGGATTCATTTCTGGTGGATTTTGTAGATCAACAACTTGACCCACGATCTCTACATCAGATGAAATAGTTGATCGGTCATTTGAGAATTCAACAAAACCATTTGCCATTTCTCGATTAGTTTCAGGTGCACCAGCTGGTTGAGAGTGAGATCCATAAAGAACCACACGCACTTGACCATTTAATCTTTCAACCATAAGTCCAGGTACTCCCGGATCAGTACTCGTTAAAATAGGGTCGTTTATGTATCCGTTTACAGAATCGTAGACCGGAAACCATTCATCAATATCGTACACATCTCCACCGAGTTCATTTGGAGAGTCAGTTGTTCCTCCAACGAAAACTTTTGGAGCCATATTCCCGGTTCCGGTGTTATAAAGACCACCGTTAGTTTTCTTAATAAGAGAACCTTCTAGGTTTTCAAGATTAATTCGAGCATACACCGCCGGAGCGTCACATGCTGAGCCTGTTAATCTGTTTACAACGAGGAGAGTTGCAGCAAATCCTGATTCAGTGTTTCCTGTAAACAAGATCTCACCGTCAGATTCTGCCACATCTCCGTAGGCAAAAGCAGACAGAGTATTGAAATCTCCATCGTTATAAGCACTAACCCAAGTATAAGCTCCTTCTACCTCCTCTTCTCCATAAGAATAATCAGATAGAGAGGCGATATCAGAAATTTCTATTGGAACCACAAGAGTCTGACACATTGCATCAAAAGCACTTTCATCAACTCCAAATGTAGTATTTAACTCGAAGTCATCTGTGTTGAAAATTGCGTCATTTGCAAAGTTTGGACTCGTAATAGGCACTCTAAATGAAACACCTGGGAAACGAGATGCTGGATCAGAAACAATATTGCTTTCTGCATCCAAAATAACTTTACATACTCTTAGGTTTCCATCAACGAATTGACCCATAACTCTATTCTCTAGAGATGGTTCACTAGGAGTAGAAGATTCTTCTACTGTGGATTCGTCAGATACCACTATTTCTTCTGTGATTGTTTCTTCAACAACTTCAGACGAGATAGATTCTTCAATTTCTTCTTTAGAGACATCAGAGACTTCTTCTACTGAAGATGCTTCTGGATCAGCACTTACATCTTCCGCATTTGCAATCAATGGCATGAACGAAGTCGATACCACAAATTGAAACACAAAAAATGAAGCGAAGACTGTCTTTGAAAAATTTTTCTTAAATTTCTTCATATGATGTTTGTCTTATAAAAAATAATAAGTCCTTAATAATACTAATCTGATAAAAGACATCTATAAAAGACAAGGTGTCTTTTATTATGTCTCTAAACGAACAATTCTGACCCTTATTACTTTATTTAGTTTAGGGTTTAATACGGTGCTTATTATACACTAGATATATATAGTTTGTCAAGCCCGATAGGTTCTGATTGGTCTTTATCATACCAAAACAAGCACTTTTGTCAAAAAAATGCTTGTTTTGCTTAGGTTTTAATCTATTTAACTTTATAAATAATTTATTAAATTTCTTGTTTATAAATAAATAGTTTCGCTTATTTATTAAATTGATTTCCTATTTTTTTGAGTTAGTTTTATAAAGATTTGAATATTACTTCTATAATCTCTGGAGTATTAAGAAGTCGAAAAGGCGGTCCGGCAGTACCAACACCGCTCGTCGTTATTGTCTGTAGATTTTTATAATTATTAAAACCATAGTGATACTTTCCGTAGATTGCTTTTGTAATATATCTAAGTGGCCAGAACTGTCCTCGGTGAGTATGTCCAGAAAACATTAAATTTACTCCATTCTCTTCTAGGGTCTTTTGAAAAATTGGAGAATGATTAATCACGATGATTGGTGAACTTTTTTGTAAATTCATCGATTTAATTAAGGTTTCAATTTCCTGCTCTCCGTTTTTACTTCTATATTTAAAACCAACAATACTCACACCTTCATGATCTACAACATCATCTTCAAGGACGATGAAGCCTCCGGCTTTTATGTCTTTTATAAAAGTTTGATAGTCGCCATATTCTTCGTGGTTACCTGGTGCATAAAAGACGGGATATTTAAGAGACATTTCTTTCCATAGTTTAATCAGAGGTTCCGTGTCTACATGTGGACCGTCGAAAAGGTCGCCAGCGATGAATACCATATCTGGATTTTCAGAATTAAGAAGACTGGCCAATCTCTTAGCCGCTTTAGCGTGGTTAATAAGTCCGTAGTGACTATCAGAAAAAAGAATCGCCTTTTTACCTTCCCATTCAGGTGGAAGATTTTCAAGGGAAACTTCGTAAGATATTTTTTGTATTGTTCGAGCTTGGATAAGACCTATCACAGAAGCTATCGTTGCTAGAGATAAAACCACGTATGGAATATTGATTGGTAAATTTCTTCCTAGAATTTTATATGAAAGCAAAAGAACGACTAAAATACATGCGCCTATTAAAAGATAGAAGGCTATTCCTCCCCCAATACTCATTGCCGTGTAAAAATATTTTACGATTTCAATATTCGAAAACCTGCTTAATACATTAGCTAAAATGTATACGAAAGGAAAAATTAAACCTGATATTTTAATGGCTCGTGAAAGATCTAAGCTCATTGGTATTGCTTTTGTATAGATGTATGCAGTAAAAAAAGAAAGGGCGAGCGTCACAACACTTACCGAAAGTAAGAAAAAAGTTGTTTCTTTTGTCATTAATAGATTCTAACATATAAAAGAAAAACCAGAACTGAATCTGGCTTTTCTATCGAGTGGA
>CAZJZW010000004.1:30598-30820 GCA_964550665.1 uncultured Candidatus Saccharibacteria bacterium | reverse complement strand
GAGAATTGTAAGAGCGTCTAATTGAGTCATATGGAAAATATTTTACCACGAAAAACAAGAACGCCGACCCCAGTGTGGGATCGGCGTTGCTTCTTTAAAGCTTGTGTTTTATCGTAGAGCCGCCAAGGCTTCTCCGATTTTATTGTCGCTATTACGATCAGGTGCAAGAGCGATCATCTTATCCAGAAGCGCTGCCAGTGCTTGATCAGTACTGTATCCGCC
>CAZJZW010000004.1:22027-30588 GCA_964550665.1 uncultured Candidatus Saccharibacteria bacterium | reverse complement strand
ATTGTCTAGAAACAACAGGACTTCGATGAGGCATATCTTTCTGATGCTGTACTGAGAGTCCAAGTTTCGAGGCATAAAGCCAAACCCTGCTGGTGCACTATGATCAATACAGTAACTAACCACGAGCCTTGACTCTGACCAAGCGCCCTCAAGAGTCGTCTTGAGATCTTGGAGTTTCAACAAGGTCACATTGTATTCAAGCATGTCTTTCATGGTGCTTTGGTTTTGGTTTCTACTTTATATTATATCATATACAATAATTTTGTCAAATAATGTCAGGTAACCACTTCTGACCCTACACGAGAACACTGTAAAGAAAATATTATCGTTTTGACCTATGCAAAAGCTATCGCTTTTTTAGAAACCCACGGTTTCTAACATTCGCTGCGCTCACTGTTTTCCTCCACGGGGAAACATCTGTTTCCCCGACCCCCTTCCCGCAATGGTCAAAAAATAGAAAAGCCCCATAAGGGGCTTTTACTATCTTTTTGACCACTGCTTTCTCTTTCTCGCAGCTTGAGCAAGACCTGCTTTTCTTCGTTCTCGAGATCTTGGGTCTCTTTTTAGGAAACCAAGTTTCTTCATTGAACTTCGGAGGGATTCATCAAACTTTACTAAAGCTCGTGTGATACCGTGTCGAATAGCATCTGCTTGTCCGTTGATACCTCCACCGCTTACCATAATAGACACGGCGAAACTCTTTGGTGTCTCTTGTTTATCAAAAGGATCAGTAACAACTTTTCGTAGGTTATCTACTGGGAAATAGTCGTTTAGCTCTTTGTCGTTAACAACAAAAGAAGTCTTCGCTGCAGGCAAAATACGTACACGCGCTGTTGCGGTCTTTCTTCGTCCTACTGCTTCTATGTATTTTTCTTTTGTTTTAGCTGTTACCATATTTAGTCGTTAATAATTAAATTCTTCATTAGTCTTGGTCGAAGCTTGTTTGCTGGAAGCATTCCGTATACCGCGTTTCTGATTACTTCTCCGTATCCTTTCTTATCGATAAGCTTTGCTAATGTATCAAATCGTAGACCTCCTGGATAACCTGAATATCGTTCATATTCTTTTTCTTCAAGTTTCTTAGGATCAATAGAAAGTTTTGATGCGTTCATAACAACCACAGTATTTCCAGAAACGACATGTTTCTCGAAATCAGGAGTGTTCTTACCCATAAGAATAGAAGCTATCTGATTAGCAACTCTTCCGATCTTCTTATTTTCTACATCAATTTTATATTCCATAATGGTAATGATTAGTATACTTATTTAACAAATTCAATCAATGCCATCGGCGCAGCGTCCCCGGCTCTAGGTGGAAGCTTCATTATTCGTGTGTATCCACCTGATACATCTTTGAACTTTGGAGCGATCTCTTCCATAAGCTTCTTTGTTTCTGGAGCTCGGTTGATAAGTCGAGACATAATAACTCGTTTTGTGTTTACATCGCCCTTAAGAGCTCGTGTTACAAGCTTTTCCATGATTGGGCGGATTTCTTTAGCCTTTGCGTCTGTAGTCTTGATTCTACCGTGAGTGATAAGAGACAACACCAAAGACTTAAGAAGTGCACTTCTTACCTTTGTCTTTCTACCGAATTTTCTATTGTGATTTCCGTGTCTCATATGTTGTATTTAAATTATTTGACTACTTTAACAGAATTCCAAAATTACTCAAGGCTCTCTTAATTTCTTGGATTCCCTTCTCTCCCATACCTTCAAGTTCTAGGAGGTCCGCTTCACTCTTTCGAGCGATGCCACCAACTGTTCGAATCTTACCATTTACAAGAGAATTTAAAGTTCGTGTTGAGAAATTTAGATCTTCAATCCGAGTTTTCATGATTTCTTTCTCTTCTTCTTCACCAGATTCTTTTGATTCTTCTTGTACATCCTCTACTTCTTTTTGAACAGCTTCGATGATAGCTTCTGGCTTCTCATCAAGACCTTTGAAGTCGTGGATTGCTTGAAGTTGGACGATCATTGTTTCGATAGATTTTTCAACAGCTTCTCTTGGAGAGTATGTTCCGTCTGTTTCAACAGTGATGATAAGTCGGTTGTAGTTTGTAGAGTCTCCTACTCGCATGTTTTCAACATCGTACGCAACTCGTCTGATTGGTGTGAAGATAGCGTCTAGTGCAATGTGTCCGATTTCCATTTTTTCTTTTTGGATTTCGTCTTTTGATACGTAACCAAGACCTTTTTGGATTGTCATCTCGATTTCAAGATCTGTCTTTCCTGTTACTTCACAGATGTATTGATCTGGAGTTAATACTTCAACTTGTCCTGTAGTTTTAATATCTGAAGCAAAAACTTCTTTTGGACCTTTTACTTTTAGACTTACTGTTTGAGATTCGTCAGTTAAAAGTTTGAATCGAATCTTTTTAAGACTGAGAATTATGTTGATAACATCTTCTTTTACTCCGTCCATAGTAGCAAATTCGTGGTCTGCACCCGAAATTTTGATAGAAGTTATAGAAGCTCCCGGAAGAGAAGAAAGAATAATTCTTCGTAGAGAATTACCGAGAGTATGACCGTAACCTGGATATAGATTGTCGATCTCATATATTCCTTTGTTTCCCTCTTCTTTAACAAGACGAGGCTTTGACGGTAAAATGATGTTTGTATCAATCATAAATAACTTGTCTAATAATAATAAGTTAACAAAATGTGGTTATCGACTATAGAATTCAAGAACGGTGTTGAAGTCAAGAAATGCATCTTCTTTCTTTGGCTTTCCTTTTATCTCTGCTTCAAGCTTTCCGATGTTAAATGACAACCAGGCTGGAACTGGGAACTTTTCTAATTTTTTATCAACTTCTTGGAACAAAACTGAAGACTTGCTTCCTTCTCGTACTGCAATCTTGTCAGTAACTTTTAATCGGTATGAAGGAACGTTTGTCTTTTTTCCGTTAACAACAAAGTGTCCGTGAGATGCCATTTGTCGTGCGAGTCTTCGAGTTGAGGCGAGTCCAAGTCGATAAATAGTGTTGTCGAGTCTTGTTTCTAGAAGTTCGTACAACTTTTCTGAAGCTACAGAACCTTTTGAGCTTGTTGCTTCCTCAACGTAGTTTCCTAGTTGCTTTTCAGAAATACCATAAGAGAAGCGAATCTTTTGCTTTTCGTTTAGTTGTTGTCCGTATTCAGAGACTTGCTTTCGTGGCCCCTTTTTGGCAACTTTAGACTTTTTCCCTTCAGACAGCATAAATTTCTGTGTTTGACATTGATCAAACACTCCGCTACCTAGTCTTCTACAAATTTTATATTTTGGACCTATTATCATAACTCAATCAATATTAATAAATTTTAAACTCTTCGTGGTTTCTTAGGTCGTGGTCCGTTGAAAGGAATTGGTGTCGTATCTTTTATAGAGTTAAGCTCGATACCTCGTGACATGAAAGCTCTGATTGCTGATTCTCGTCCTGTACCAACACCTTTTACTACAACGTCCGCTTCTTTCACACCGATTGATTCTGCTTTTTCTCCGATAAGGTCACCTACTTTTGCAGCAGCAAAAGGGGTTCCCTTTTTAGCACCTCGGAAACCGAGCGCACCTGAAGATGACCAGAATACTACGTTTCCTTTCTTATCTGAAAAAGAAACTTTTGTGTTGTTGAATGTTGCTTCAACAAAAAGCACGCCGTCTGCCAACTTTCTTTTCGAAGTCTTAGCCAAAGCTCTACTTTTAAGCTCTTTGTTAACACCTCCTGCTTTAGATTTTATAATTCTTTTCTTTCCCATATATTATGTCTTACTTGCGATAACTCTACCTGAACCCATAGTCTTTCTGACGTTTCCTCGTACTGTTCGAGAATTTGTTTTTGTTCTTTGACCTCGCACTGGAAGACTTCGTGAGTGTCGTGATCCTTTATAAGAACCGATATCTTTTAGTCGTTTGATATTTGAAGAAACTGTTCGCTTAAGATTTCCTTCTATTGTGAAGTTATCTTCGATAATCTTTCTGATAGTATTTTCTTCATCAGTTGTAAGATCTTTTGGGAGCTTACCGTATTCTACTTTTGCTTCATCTAAGATTTTATGTGCTCGTGAACGTCCAATACCGAAGATGACTGTTAAAGCCATTTCGATTCTTTTGTTGTCTGGGATTGTAATACCTGAAATTCTCATAATTCTTTATAAAATAAAATTAACCTTGTCGAGCTTTTCGGCGAGGATTCTTTTTGTTAATTCTGTATATTCGTCCGTTTCGTTTGACGATTTGATCTCCTTGAGCGAGATCTTTTTTCTTGATAGAAGTTTGAATTTTCATGAAAAATTTTAATCTTTGTTTGAACGCAAAACTAAGGGATTAAACCGTTAGTAACAATTCGGTATATTAACTTATAACCTAAAAAAAAGCAAGTATTTGCTTAAAGCCTATCTAAAATCGTTACATTCTTCTCGCTATCCGACCCTTTCCACCATACGGATCGATAATAACTTCAACTTTATCACCAATAAGAACCTTGATTTTAAACTTCCTCATTTTCCCTGATAAATAGGCTATCATCGTCTCTTCTTGGCCGTCGAGTAATACTCGAAACATAGCGTTTGGCAAAGATTCTGTGATAGTGCCTATTAATTTTAGTTCTTGTTTTTGATTCATTTTAAAGCCCACTTATCTTAACAGAAAAATATTGTTTGGTCAAATTACTCCTCTGAAATAGTGTTAACTACGTTTATTCTATCGAGTTCTGTTGGGACAGAAGTCTTCCAAACAGGCTTGATGATAAGCTCTGCTTTTTCAATACTTTTAAACTCACCGATAACTGACTGGAATTTTCGTTCTTTGATTCCAACCAAAACTGCTTTTATCGCTTCTTCATCTATGTCCCAGATAATCTCTGTCTCGCCTTTCACGGAAACGCTTATAGTGTCTACATCAGTTGGATCTATTTCGCTGGCTGACATAAGAGATAACGAAATACCTTCTAAATCTTTTATAGTGACTTTATTTTTATCAAAATCAGCAACAGCTTCTTTCACAAGCTCTCGAGTTAGCGTTTCTTTCTTGAATATAAAAGCATGAAGTTTACCTTTTAAGACAAGTTTTGTTGCTCCATCTGCAGTTACTGCTTCTGGCGTTTCTTTTTCTAAGATAACAGCGTCATCGTAGATAATAAAACCTTCTGGAAGTTCGGCTCTAGCTTTTATAAGTAGTGCGTCTTTTAATTTTGTTTCAAGGGTTAGCTTTTGGGCAGCTTCTTCTTCGGCAGAAAGTGCAAATGTATCACCTTTGAAACCGCCAGTAATATCACCTATTGTTCTTGCGTAAATAGTTTCGTATTTTGGCTTACCCTTAAAACCAAAAATCTTAAGATCTGTTTCTTTTTTATTGTATTCTTCCCCAGCAACGTCAGCGTAGATATCTACATCGATAGATCCTGGGACCTTTTTACCATCAACTGTTTTTTGCCCTGGAACAACAACGGCTTTTACTGTTTTATAGATTTTTCCGTCAGTTGCGACGAGTCTCGTATCAATAAGAAGCTTTTGTGCTTCTGGTCCGTTGTTGTTAAATATACGAACTTTACCTGTCGCCTTTCGTTCAACATATTTTTTCTCAGTATTTTCGATACTTACTGACTCCTCACCAGTCAAGGTTGCCATTTCAAATGAAAGGGCTTTACTGTCGAGAGGGTTTTTGTTTGCCACGACAAGTTTATTGATTTCAATATTTCCAGATCTTGGCGTAACGATAACCTTTGCGCTAGAGAAAAAGAAAGATAGGGCGAAAACTAAAAATAGAATACAGAAAACGGCGACATACCAAATGGCTTTACCTCCACCGGATTTTTTTTCATAGATGTAAGAATTTTCGTAAACATCTTTTTCCCGTCTTCTTTTTGGAAGTACAGGTTCTTCATCTTCAAACTCTTCATCATCTTCGTGTTCAAGTCTTCTCGACTCGTAACCTTTACTTTTGCGAAGCTTGATTGAAGGTTTTATGTCATGTATAGAATTTCTTGGCATATGAACTATTAAAAATTAATTTTATTAATGAATATTGATTGCATAATTAAATTTGAATCTTCAGTTACGTTCATCGGTACGTCGTAGAAATCGTGCAGAGTTTTACTATTAGCTAGTATAACACTAAAAGAATCTTCTGTGGTTGTGAATTCCGGAAAATGCTTTTTATTTAATAGATTTAAAAACCATTTCTCTGATGCTTTATCTGCTATAAGGAATACATTGTGCGGTATAAATAAATCTACAAAGAGTGCCCTGAATACTGTTTTGAGAGAATTGATCCAACTTTTACTCTCATCTTTTATTGCACGTTCGAGTGCTTGTAAATAATCTTCGTGTAAGTGTCCTTCTTTGTAGATTGAAAGAAGTGAAGCAACTTCTGAAATATCTTTGTTTAGATTTTTAGCGATTTTTCTAATGAATGTATTTTTACCGTATGGGAATGACGCAGTACCCACTAGAAAATCATTTCTCATAATAGAGACTTCGGTTGTTTCTTCATCAACGTTTAGAATAATAAAGTCGTTTAGCCTATCGAAAACATCTCGCACGACAATAAAGTCAGAAAACATCGAAGAAGTGAATTTAATGCTCTTGTGATAAGTTTTCATAATCACCTCTTCTACTTTATCCACCAAATCTTTTGATGAAAGACTAAGGAGTATTTGTATCTCAGATTCTTTTACACGCTTTCCATAAGGCTTTGGAACTTCGTAGCCATTTAAAAGTATGTTTACTACTCTTTTATCTAAAATCTCATCAAAATCAGTATTTTCTTTTTTAAATTTTTGGATTTCTTCTTTTATAAGCTCTTTTGAGTATTTTTCACTAAAAACAAATCCCTCTTTTCGGTGACGCTTAATACTTCGAAGAGATGCATTCGCCCAAGGCGACGACATGATGGCAAAAACCTTATCTGGAACTTTGTGAATATCTTTTTGTAAGTATCCGGCAACACTTTCTATACTTTCTAACATTTCTTTTGTAATCGAATCACTGGAAATAGAAGATTTTAGTTTAAAACTTTTACGAAAAGATGAAATTATAAAAGGTCTTTCACCTGGAGAAAGTAACACTACTACTCCGCCAACAGAGCCAGAACCAATATCAAAAATCACAACAGTCTCTTCTTTATTTTTTTGAGAAAAGAAAAACATAAACGTGTATATTATACACAGAGCTTTTATAGAAGTATAGCTTTTATTCGACGAACACCTGCAGAACTCGCTTCTTCTTTTTGAATTTTAAATTTTCCTAACACACCCGTATGTTCTACGTGCGGACCACCACAGAATTCTTTTGAGATAGCATTACCATTTTCATCTTCAATAAAATAAACAGAAACAACATCTTCATACTTCGCACCGAATTCCATTTCAGCGCCGATTTGCTCCGCTTCTTGTTTTGGCATTTCTCTTTTTATAACTTTGTAGTCTTTTTGAATACCTTCGTTAACTATTTTTTCCACTTCGGTTTTTTCTTCATCTGTCATTTTTCGATCAAAAGCAAAATCTATTCGAAGTCTTTCTTCGGTAATGTTTGAACCTCGTTGTTTAACAGATGGACCTAAAACTTTTTGAAGGGCAGCCAAAAGTAAGTGATGAGCTGTGTGGAGTTTAACAATAGGCTCGCTTGTTCCAGCCAGACCTCCTTTGAATTTCTGTTCTCCGCCTGAGCGAGATTTATCTTGGTGTTCTTTCATTTTTTTATTGAACTCTTCCACATCAACAGATTCGCCTTTTTCTTTTGCCAGCTCGATAGTCATCTCAAGTGGAAATCCAAATGAAGTGAAAAGTAAAAATGCATCACGTTCACCTTTTTCAAATTCTTTCAGACCTTTTTCTAATGTATTTAAAAATTTGTTTTCTTCAGCTTCTATAACTGATTTTATATTTTCAGAATTTAATTCATACACTCCTTTGTATTTTTCACAAACAGAATTAACTAAACTAGAAACAGTTTCTAATCCTGATTTTTTTGCATGTCTGATAGAACCTCGCAAGAGTCTTCTTAGAATATAAGCTCTGTCTGTATTTCCTGGAATCACTCCGTCAGAAATAAGAAAACATGACGCACGGATGTGATCAGCAATTACTCTTTTTGATTTTTTATCTCCTTCTGGAATCTGCTTAAAAATATAGTCAAAAGAATCTGTATCATAAACATTATCCTCTCCATTTATTACCGCAGTGATTCTCTCAAGACCCATTCCTGTATCCACATTTTTCTGAGTAAGCTTTCCGATGACTTTGCCATCTTTACTTTCGTATTCCATAAACACATTGTTCCAGATCTCAATTACCTTTTCTTCTTTTTGTGCAAACAAAAATTCTTCTTGTGAAAGATCTCCACAAGTTCCTGTAACGTCATAGAAAATTTCTGTATCTGGTCCGCATGGGCCATTTTCTCCCGGACCCCACCAGTTATCTTCTTTCCCTAAAAAGTAAATTCTACTTTCTGGAATACCCGCTTTCATCCAAATATTTTTTGACTCTTCATCACGAGGAGCGCTTTCGTCACCTTCAAAACATGTTATATAAAGTCTCGCCGGATCAAGACCTAGGCCTTTTTCATTGGAAGTTAAAAATTCAAAACTCCA
>CAZJZW010000004.1:6898-21927 GCA_964550665.1 uncultured Candidatus Saccharibacteria bacterium | reverse complement strand
TCATTTTCTGGGATGAGAGATGCTGAGGGTAATACTTCATGACCTTTTTCTTCAAAGAATTTTAGGAATTTTTCACGGATTTGGTTACTTGTCATATAGATCAAAGTATAAATTAAAGAAGGGAAAATAGAAAGCCCCGCCAGTTTGACTGGTGGGGCTTTTTCTCTGAAGTATTTCTACTTCTACACCTTGCCGATAACCTCGAGCTTTGGGTAGCGTTGCTTCCACTGTTCGAGCTTTTTCTCTACGGTCATCGTTGGGGTTGGCGTTATTGTGACCATGGTCTTTCCATCGAGCCTTACCTTCAGACTACCCGGAGGTGTCTTTGGTTCTGCCAGCGCAACATCTTTTCTATTGAGTTGCGTACTCTTTGGTTCAACCACTTTCATCTTGGTGCAAGAAAATCGGTGATTGATACTTGCGGCAACCTTGAATGGAATAATCATTCGGGTGATTTTGGTTTGGTGAACGAATGAAACTAGCCGATAACCTTTGCTTCTGGATAACGCTTCTTCCAGAAATCAAGAGTCTTAAGGCTAGCGAGAGTGATGACAGTCCGGTGGTCAAGACGAACCTTGATAGCCTTCAAGCCTTCTTTGACGGGTTGGGTTAAGATCGGATTCTTCTTTGGGCGTCCCATGGTTTTTTGGTGTTGGTTTGGTGAACTATCTTATGAGAATTATACCATTTTAAGGTTTATTGTCAACTAAGCGATTACCCCTCCTCCAATACACTCTTCCCCGTCATAGGCAACTATAGATTGACCAGATGTTGCCAAACTTTGAATATTTTCAAAAATCACATTATCTCCTTCTATAGTACAGTTTTCCAACTTTTGTTGATATCTAATTCTCGCCTCATAAACTTTCCCCAACTCTGGCTTTGTTATCCAATTTATATTTTCTAATTTAATCTTTCTTTTTTCCTCTTCTTTTTTCTGATTAATATTTTCTGAGACTATTAATGTATTTTTTTCTAAATCTCTTTCAACTACATAAAGTCTTTTGTCCTCTGTTCTTTTTTGGGTAATCGTAAATCCATGTCGCTCACCTAATGTATAGAAAAGTGCCCCGTCATGATAACCTATTTTTTTACCCTGCATATCTAAAACATCGCCTTTTTTGACATCTATATAGTGCTTTAGAAAATCTTTCATATCGATCGGCCCCAGAAAACAAACACCTTGAGAATCTTTCTTCTCTGCTGTTAGTAAATCATACTTCTTGGCAATGTTGCGGACTTCACGTTTTTGTAGATGCCCGATTGGGAATTTGGTTTTTGAAAGCTCGGCTTCTGTTAGTGTCCACAGGAAATAACTTTGATCTTTTGATGAATCAATTCCTTTTAAAAGCTTACCTTCTTTTGTTCTAGCGTAGTGACCGGTGGCAACATAATCAGCACCGAGTGCGAGTGCTTTTTTCAAAAAGACACCGAACTTTACTTCTTTATTACACATCACATCAGGGTTCGGAGTTCTCCCGGCTTTGTATTCATTTATCATGTACATTCCAACAAAATTCTTATATTCTTCCTCTGCGTCAATCGTTAAGAATGGCACATCCAGTTTTGCACATACTCGCATCGCATCACGCCGCTCTTCTTTCCATGTACACTCTATAAAATCTGGTTGCCATGTTTTTATAAAACAACCAACAACGTTATAATCTTGTTCTTTTAAAATAGCTAAAGAAACGGAGCTATCAACTCCGCCAGAAACACCCACAAATACTGTTTCTTTTTTCATAACAGAAGGAAATCTAACACGGGTTAGATTTTATTACAAATTCATCAGTTTTTCGTAAACGAGAAATGTCGCCTTGGCATCAGACAAGGCTGTATGGGCACGTTCATTTTGAATTCCAAAATATTCACATAGTTTTTGGAGTCGGAATTTATCTACCTGGGGATTACTGTGTAGTTTCGCATACGCAACAGAAATAGTATCGAGTTTTGGATAGAACATTTTATTTTCAGTTTCTGTTTTTTTAAATGCATGCTCAATAAAAGAATAATCAAAAGTTAGATTATGAGCAGTGAAAATAGCATTTTCTGTTTTTGAAGCAAAAATAGTCATCGCTTCTTTTAAAGTATTCGCAAAAATCCACTGACTTGGGTCGTAGCCGTTTACCTTCAAGGCTTGAGGGTCAGCGTCTTGTATCCGCTCTGGCTTAATCTTTAACTCAATCTCCTCGAGTATTTCAAATTCTTTACCTGCGTCACCTATTTGCTTAACAACAACAACACCGATTTCTATAATCTCGTGTTTATCAGGATCAAAGCCCGTAGTCTCTATATCTACAAATGCTAAATTATGTCTTTTCATTCTGTTATTTTACCTTAGATAATTATTTTTGTTTTGAATATGTCCGTCGTGGTCAACTGCATAATACACCTGACCAGAATTGCTGTGCAAGTAAAAATAATAGGGTGATGAAACAGGATACAGGGCAGCTCTGATCGCCTTTATACTAGGTGAACCAATAGGACCTGGTGGTAAACCATAATTTTTGTATGTGTTGTAATCATGCTCCATCGCCAAATCATCAAGGGTTAATTTAGAAGATGGCTTACCAGTAATGTATTTTAGTGTTGCATCAACTTGTAAGCGCATTTTTTTGTCTATTCGCTTCCATAAAATACCAGATATTGTCTGTTGCTCTGAATATATGTTATAGGCTTCTTTTTGGATAATAGAAGCCATGTTTACAATATCATTCAAACTTTTACCTGATGCGTCTATGTCTGCGATAAGTGGCGCTATTTTTGTATCAAAATTTGAAAGCATTTTGTCTACGACGTCAGACGTTTCCGCTGTCACAAAAAAAATGTATGTATCGGGGAATAAATATCCTTCCATATCTTCAGTAACACGAAGGAAATCTTCTTGACTAAAGTCTAATAATTTCTGGTCAAAGATTTCAGCAATTTCTTCTCGGGTAGAACCTTCTGGAATAACGACACGTACAGAATCAATACCATGAATTCCATTTATAATACGGTGAGCGACTTCGATAACTGTTAAGGGGCGCTCAAAAGAATAATCCCCCGCGACAATACTTTTATCTCCTCCAAATACGATAACAAACGCATCTAGTATTCTTGGGAATTTAATCACGCCTTCTTCTTTTAAGGTTGCTGAGACTTTAATCAGGCTACTTCCTTTTTCGATTTCGATAATCTTACCTTTTGGGAAATTTGCCGGCGCAGTAAAAAAAACTCCGAAAGCTAAAACTACAACCAAAAACAAAAAGCCCAAGACAAGAAATATCTTTTGATGAACAGCCATACTGTTTTCAGGTTTTTTATAAGTAAAGTTTTGCATAATTAAATCGGAAGATTGGTTGGCGGTTCTGATTTATTTGATTCAATTCTTCCGAGACTCGGAGTTTCAGACACACGGCCAGGAAAGTGAAATATAGTGGCCAACTCTTCAGATGTTAACACAAAATGAGGTCTGACGTAGGGTGGATAAAACCACGATCTTTGGGCGTAGGCGTCCAGCATTTCCCTTTTCTTTTGAACCTTTTTGACACCCGATGAATCTTGCCACGGATAAGTAAAGTCTGTTGTATTTTCTGGAGCAAAGCCATTTAGAGAGAAAGAATTGTATTGTTTCATTATACCGGTGAGTCCTGTAATATTCATTCCATCAAAATTATCTTTCGGTGCTAGATAAATGGCTCGAATACCACAATCAAATCCTTGTTTGTCGAGAGTTCTTTGGATGGCCGCCATAACCTTTTTATCTTCTTCGGTCATCGCTAGTCGTTTGAATTGATCACCTTCTGAAGGCTCGAATTTTTTCCTCATTTCTTCGAGAACTTTTTTTGTTTTTTCTCGGTAATCAGTATACCCGCCCATTATTCCACCCTTTCTGTATGTCCATTTAGAAACTCGAAGAACAATCTGGAACCAAACTTGTTCGTTCGGACCAATACCTCCCATCCATTCAAGCATCGGAGTTATCGGATCGATTCTTTCATTTTCTTCTGTCGAACCAACGGCTTTATCCAAACCATAGTCAGTATATGTTTTTATCGGATATGCATCTTCTTTTGTAAGTTTAAACTCTGTTCCCCACAGAGCCCATTCGCGTTTGTGCATATCTGCAATAGCTTCCTCTACATAGTCCGCAACTTCAAATATTTCAGCTTGAGGATATTGAGCGTAGATTTGAGTTTCAACAATTCTTCGGAAACCAGCTGGAGTACGGATAAGAAAATGTATTTCACCGCCAAGCGAAACAATCTCAAGTGAGAACCAATTGATCACCCGACCCTGCCAATATTTTTGATAATTATTCCCCACACCACCGCCCTGAGAAAGTGCATTTGAGAGAGCTAGCTCCATCGCTGCAGGAGATTTAAAAACTTCTTTTGGAACTCTGATTTCTAAAAGAACCCACTTTACACCAGAGAGCCATTCTTCCTGAACATAATTAACCCAAAGTCTCCATCCTAAAACAACCAAGGCTAGAGGTAGCCAGAAACGAGCGGATTTTATTATCAAGCCCGGAATATTTTGAAAAGTTGTAAGAAATATTTCAGTTTCCATTTCTTATATAATACTAAATTTACTGTACATTTTCATCCACTGGTTTTTGTATAATCGTCACAGGGACAGTCATCGTCTTTTCCAGAGCACCGAAATTTTCAAAAACAAACTCTAAGGAACCCTCACTTATCGGTAGGTTTGATATCGTTAAAATAAACTGTGTAGATACGGGAGAATTATTTTCCGTACTTTTATGCACAAGAAAAGGTCTACCAATAAGTCGCTTTTGATTATCATATACTTTCAGCTTAGCTACATAATTCCCATATGGCTCCCAACCGCAACCACTGATATAACCTTCGACCTTAACCGGAAAAGACACATTGGATCCGATTTGTGGACTTGTTACAGAAATACCACAGTAGAGTTCGCTGGTATCTACAGAAACAGATGGAAGAGCTGGTTCTTCTTCTATTTTGGAATTTGTAAAAATAAAAAGCAAAAAGCCAAATAAAAGCACAACGAGAAGTATCAGAAGAAGCTCTATAGTTATTAGGGTTTTTTTCACCCTTTTATTATACAACAGAAAATCCCCACTAGAGTGTGGGGATTTTCTGTTTTGTTTTAAATTTATTTTACTATTGTGTATTTTCCATCAGCCAACTTTTTGAAATATTTAGAATTTTGAAGATTTACTAAAATAGTATTTCTCTTTAGGAATCTTTCTTTTAGAACTGCGTCGACAATATCATCTTTCGTCATCGGACCATTTGCAACTAGAATTTCTTTAATCACGTCTCGAACAATTCCTGGTTTATAGCCCCATTCTCGAAGAGCGTACTTTCCGCGACCAACCAACACAAACCTTGCATCTTTAATAAGTTCGTTATGAGTTGTTGCGGCGAGTGTCTTTCTTCCGAAAGTTTTAGTGATTGCTTCAGCGACTTCTTTAAAGTGCATTGGTTCTCCATGTTTTCTAAGTACAAGGAATGTATAGTCTTTTACACCTCGAGTTTTTACATTTTTTGATTCTGCTCTTCCCCATTCATTGAGAGGATTTTTTGCAACTTTTTTAGAAAGTCTAAGCCATCGTCTTAAAATTTCTTCATCTCGGTGCTCATCAGATAAATCTTTTATATTCTTTAGAAATCGATTTATCATTTCACTTTCTACAACAAGTTCATCGGCACTGAGAGATTTGTAAAGATTTTTTAATGCATCGTGGATTTTATCCACAACTTCATGTTCGACAACCCATCGTGTTTTAAAATTTTCATCTTCTTTGTGTTGAGTAAAAGCGTCTCCTAAAACAAGGTAAAAGTTTATATGGTTTTGGACAGAGGCGTCGTCAGAAATGTGACCTAAAAGTTCATCTTCATGGACGACAGATCCGAGAGAATTTATGAGTTTTTTAAGTTCTAAAAACACTGCGTCTTCTGACTTCATCGCATCCGATTTTCGGATAGAAGAAAGAGCAGCATTTTCAATCTGCCGTACCCGTTCTCGTGTTATTCCGTATTTTTGTCCGATAGCTTCGAGAGTCTTTCTCTTCGTATCGTCACCCAAACCGTATCGATTTGAGATAATATCAAGCGATCGGTCCTTGAGAACCGATAGAAGCTTTTTGCTTACGTGCTTTGGTCTAAATGAAATAATTGCCATAATTAATTAACTTTTACTATAAAGTGAAATTATTCTATCATCAATACAATTTTATGTCAAATGTTTTAGGGAGACCTAGAAAAGCTTCACAATATCCCGGAAAGTGATGAATAGCATCAAGCCAATCAAGATGAGGAATCCAACTGAGTTTAGAGTGTTGGCAACTTTAGGAGAAATCGGCCCTCCTTTAATTTTTTCTATTACCAAAAATAGAATTCTACCACCGTCTAAGGCTGGAAAAGGCAACAAGTTAATCACTCCCAAGTTTACAGAGATCAAAGCCACAAACATCAGAAGATAGACGATACCTAAATTGCTCGCATCCCCCACTAAAGAAACTATACCTACTGGTCCTGTTAGATTTGATATGTCGGCTTGTCCACGAAACGCATCGATAACAAGAGAGCCGAGTCCGAAGGTGATTTGATAAATCATCTCACCTGTTACTTTAAAACTTTCTGTGATTGCTTTGAAAAATGTTGGTTTGTAAATACCAACGCTTTGAAGTCCGACACCGATACCTGGTTTACCACTGACCATAAATTCCCCAATGGTAATTTCTTTCTCTAGAGTTTCTCCGTCTCGAACTATTGTTAAATTTAGAATTTTTTCTTTACTTTTAGATGCAGAAAAATCGACATCTTGTATTGAGTTGTAACTTACGCCTTCGAATTCTACACTTTCTATAGTGTCTCCGACTAAAATTTCAGAAAAAAAGGCAGGGGATTCATCTATGACTTCTGTGATAATTATTTTAGGGTCAGAAATATATTTTTCATTTTTAGAATCAACCGCAGAAGGAAGTCCAACAAACAAAACAATAAGAACGATGAGCCATGCAAAAAGAAAATTAAAGAAAGGTCCTGCGAACATTACAGAAGCTTGTGCAAATCTTGATTTACTTGTTAGAGCCTGACTTTTATTTTCACCATTTAAAGATTCATCATTTGGATCTTCACCGAAAATCTTTACGAATCCTCCAAAAGGAATCCAGTTTAAAGTAAAAAGTGTTCCTCTTCTTTTAAAAAGAACTTTTGCACGTGGAGGATACCCCAGCCCAAATTCATCAACTCGCACTCCATGCTTTTTTGCTATAAGAAAATGACCGTATTCGTGAACGATGATAAGCACTGCGAGTATTAAAATAAAAATTACAATAGACATTATTTACCTAGGACGATAGCTTCTTTCTGACTGAAAACTTCTTCCAGACCTTGGTTAGCTTCGTCGATTAATCGCTGAACCTCTGTTTTTGCAAACTTTATATCATCTTCTGACATTCCTCTTTCTTCTTTTTTAGCATCAACATCCTTCATCGCAACCTCTCTTTCCTTTCGAACAGAAACTCGAGCATCTTCGAGTTTCCCTTTTAGAACTTTCACAAGTTTTTCTCTTGTCTCACCAGTAAGCTGAGGGAAAATAACACGCAAGCCTGCGTCGTCAGTCGCCACAGAAAGACCGATATCAGAAGTGATAATAGAGTTTTCAACTTCTTTTAATTGACTCTTGTCCCAAGGAACAACTCGAAGAGTTTTTGGATCTTCTATAGAAATAGAGGCCACATTTTTAATTGGCTGACGTGTTCCATATGAATTCACCGTAAGACCATCAAGAACCGATGGATTTGCTTGACCTGTATGAAGTGAAGAATATTCCCTTCTAAGCCATTCGGAGACTTTTCCGAGAGCCTCTTTTAGTTGTGTTGAATTGTATACCATAGACTTATTATACTTAATTAAAAAACCAATGCCAGTGTTTCAAGTAAATTTTTTACAGAAGAACCTTGGTCATGAATATAGTCTTTCACTTTCCAAAGAGCCTCAAGGTCAAACCTTTTTTTATCTTCTATCTTTGAAACTTGTACTTCTATTTCGTTAAGGAAAGAAACTACATAAACTTTCAGCGGTGTACTTGTTTCCTCCTTATCAAACTCTTTAATTATTTTAGAAACCATAGAAATCCTATCTTCTTTTTCAGCTTTCAAAAATTTCTCCGCTCTTTTTGAAAGCTCTTCGTTCTCGTCACCCTCTTCTCTATCTAAAATAAAAAGCCTTGATTTAAGTGTTGGAAGTAAAACAGAAACCACTGGCGTAATTAAGAAAAAATGAACGCCGGGTGCTGGCTCTTCGAAAACTTTAAGTAAGGCGTGTTGCGACTGATGTGATAAATATTCACAAGATATAACTATTGCCTTTTTATCCCCTGCTACTGCTCGCTCTCCTTGGAAACTTTTTATTTCTCTTGCATCGTCTATCGTAAAAGTTTCTACTTCTTTTATAAAAACGTCAGGGTTACCAGATGTCTTAAATCCAATCTCTTCTAAAGACTTTAGAAGGCTCGGCAAAATACTCGTATCAGATGGTAAAAGATACGCATGATGAAGATTTTCTTTTTCTAAAATAACCATGTGTTAACGCTTAGCGATAATAGTACGTTTGTATTTATCTAGGTGCTCGAGAGCAATACCTGTTCCCTTAACCACACAAAATAGTGGATCATCTGCAAGACGAGCTTTAACCCCTGTTCGTCGATATACAAGTTCAGGTAAATTTCGAAGCATTGAAGATCCTCCTGTCATGATTATACCTTGATCAATAATATCTGAAGCTAGTTCTGGAGGAGTTTCTTGAAGAACATCTTTTATCGCTTTTATAATAAGTTTAAGTTCTTTATCTATAGCTTGAACGATTTCGTTTGTCGTGATACGAGCTGTTCGTGGAAGACCTTGGACGAAATCACGACCTTTAATCGTGGCAACTAAAGGCTCTTCCATGGTAATAGCTGAACCAATTTTTATTTTTACTTGTTCAGCAGTTCTATCACCAATAGCCAAATTAAATGTTTTTTTAATATAGTCGGCAATTGCATGATCTATTTTATTTCCTGCACATTTTACTGAGTTTGCCGCCACAATACCTCCAAGAGAAATCACTGCCACGTCTGTCGTTCCTCCACCGATATCCACAACCATGTGCCCTTTTGATTCATGAATAGGAATACCTGCGCCGATAGCCGCGAGAATCGGCTCTTTAACAACATATGCATTTTTCGCTCCAGCTTTGATCGCCGCTTCAACCACTGCGCGACGCTCTGTTGATGTCACTCCCGCAGGAACTGAGATCATGACTTCTGGTTTAATTAAACTAAACGACCCAAGCGCTTTGTTCATAAAATAACGAAGCATCGCTTCGGTTACTCTATAGTCTGCAATCACTCCATCTTTCATCGGACGATACGCGATAATATTTTCTGGTGTACGGCCAATCATTTGCTTTGCTTCAAGACCAATAGCTAAAATTTTATTGTCTTGTTCAGACACAGCCACAACCGCTGGTTCGTTTAAGACGATTCCCTTCCCGGGTACAAAAACAAGCGTGTTTGCAGTTCCGAGGTCTATCCCGAGTTTTTTGTTAAAAAATCCCATAACGTAGAGGGATTATAGCATACTTAAAATAACTAGGTAAAATGACTTTTTTGTGGTATTTTTAAGATAAAACAAGGTAAAACATGGAGCCAAACGAAGCTCTTTCAAACAAAGCATATATTGAGCACGTTATCGAGGGTTCAGTACTGGAATTTGGTCGACTTAGTCCAGACGAAGAAGCAATCCTCTTACACAAAGGAGCTAGAAAGTTCGTGATCAGTCTCAAGGGAAATGATCGGACAAAGAGCAGAGAAAAATACGGTAGTAACTACATTGGCAGCGAGGTGTCCGTATTGCTCCTCAAAAAACACATCTTCCACTTTCATACACGGGTCCTCATTCGAAATATTTCTGAGAAGATATTCGAAGACACGATAGCTATCTACGTACGCCCATAATCTGGGCGTACTTTTTTTTATTCAATGAATTTTTCTAGCTTATAAATCTTAACATCATTCTTGTGTTCTTCTAAAAAAATTTTAAACTCTTCTTTATTTTTTAAAGGTTCACTTAGATTTACTTTAGAATGAACGCCTAAAACTTTTGACGGATCGATAACGATGATATTCCCCTTTTCGTCTCTAAACTCAAGTTGCAAATGAAGATGAACATGTATACCTTCTGAGTTCCCTGAGCTTCCCATTCCACCGATTACAGTTTCTTTTTTCACTTCAATATTTGGATAGTGGTTAAAACTTACCTGTCGTAACATTTTTTGATATGAAGAAAATTTTACCTGCGCATTTTTTAAATGCATGTACAAAGAATAGAGTTTGAATCCGTCCTCCGTAACAATCTCTGGGTGAGACAAGAACACATAATTACCATTCACTATTCCAAATCCAGAGTACTCAAGAACTCCATCAAGTATTGGCTTGATAGGAGTTTTTGATTTGTCGGTGATATCTATTCCTAGATGAAAATATTTTGGTTCATGTTTTGTCGGGTGAAATCTAAAACCAAAATATCCAAAATACGGATTTATCTTATCAGCAAAATTAAAGACTGGTTCATGAAAATTAAAATGCGTTCTTAAAGTCTCGTAGAACGCCTCCCAAAATTCATTATATTCTTCGTTCGGAACTAAGTGTCGATCTTTTCCACCGTCGGTCCCGGGCCGTTGTTTAACCATATCTAATATGGCTGGTAAATATTTCATTAAATAAATTTTACCACATATGTCAATCTATATAAAAGAATGCCTTTAATGTTAAGATAACGGTATGAAACTCGTTACTATTATCCCATTTTTAAAGACTTTGCAGATAGAAACGCTAACCTATTTTTCAGGTAAGGACGTTATGTTGGGTGATATAGTATCGGCGCCTGTCAGAAATAAAGATGTCGAAGGGATTGTGATCGATATCGAAGACGTAAGCCTTCAAAAAGGAGATATTAAAGATGCTGATTTTAATTTCAAGAAAATAACAAAAGTAAAAGGTTCTTCTATTTTCCTAAAATCTTTCCTTGAATCGTGTGCATATACGAAAGATTATTTTGTGGCGAGCACTGGCCAAATTTTAAATACTCTTATCCCCGCGGTGCTTTTTACAAATTACGAATCAATCACAAAAGAAAAAATCGATGATCATAAACGAAGTGCTTTAGCTCGAGAAAAATATGCCTTCCAAGCACCGACAGAAGATCGTCTCGTAATTTACAAAACATACATTCGAGAATCGTTCGCAAAAAAAGAATCTGTCTATCTTTGCTTCCCTACGATTAGCGAAGCAAAATATTTTTACGATAATTTAGAAAAAGGTATAGAGGATTATTCTTTTTTCCTTCATGCCGGGCTTTCGAAAAAAGAATTTATAAAAAAATATAACGCTATCGTCGGAGAAAAACATCCAATAGTTATATTTAGCACTCCGAGTTTTTTCTTTTTACCAAGAAACGATTTTGGAACTCTTATCATGGAACGTGAAAGTTCTGCTTCATATGTATCTGCACAAAAACCATACATTGATGGCAGAATTTTCGCTGAGACTCTTTCCTATAAACAAAATATAAAAATAATTTTCGCTGATTCAATACTTAGAACTGAAACTATTTGGCGTGTGAAAAACGGCGAGCTAGCAGAATTCCGTCCGCTAAATTTCAGGCTTCCAGAAAAAGAAGAGGAAGAAGTTATCGATATGCGAAATCAAAAAAATAAAGATTTTCAAATACTATCCAAAAAAGTTTTCTTGAAAATAAGAGAGAC
The DNA here is from genome assembly GCA_964550665.1 of uncultured Candidatus Saccharibacteria bacterium. Classification (GTDB taxonomy): domain Bacteria; phylum Patescibacteriota; class Minisyncoccia; order Phycocordibacterales; family CSBR16-119; genus JAUPTX01. Next base: position 10,141 of record CAZJZW010000004.1, on the reverse strand, counting down.
TATAGAGCACGGTGGTCATATGTTTTTATTTACCCTCCGAAAGGGTTATGCCACAACGACCGTTTGCAATGATTGTGGGACAACTGTAACCGAGGATGGTGAACCTCTCATCCTTTTTGAAGACCGGCAGAGGAATCTTCGGTATTTTAAAACAATCAAAAGCAAGAAAGTTTACAGCGCTGAAAGAACTTGCGTGAATTGCGAAAGCTGGAATTTAGTACCACTCGGTATCGGAACAGAAAGGGTTTATGAAGAAGTCTTGAGAATAGTGAAAAAAGAGAAAATTTTCATATTAGATAAAACAGAAGCGAGCACAGAAAAAAATGCACAGAAAATTATAAAAGATTTTGAAAATACACCTGGGTCAATCCTAGTTGGTACTGAAATGGCTTTATTTTATTTAACAAAAGAAATAGACAGTGTCGCCGTCGTATCGTTTGATAGTTTGTTTAATATACCTCACTACAATATTTACGAAAAAATAATTGATCTTGTTGTGCTTTTAAATTCATTTACCAAGAAAAGTCTTCTAGTTCAAACAAGACAACCTGATGAAAATATTTTAAAGCATATTCAAAACAGAAATCTTATTCAGTTTTATAAAGATGATGTCGAAAGTCGAAGACAATACAAATATCCACCTTTTTACACTGTTATAAAAGTTAGTTACGAAAGCAACATAAAAGAAAAAGAAGCGGTTGTAAAATATTTACAGGAGACTTACGAAAATTATAGTCCAGTTATAAATAGCGTGCGAATTGGACCAAATACTATAAAAGTGATGATGATTTTGAAAATCGAAAGAGAAAAATGGTCTAACAATGCCCTTTTGGTTGGTGGTGTTCAAGATAAAGAGCTTTTGGGAAAACTAAAAACTCTTCCTTCGTACTGGTCAATTCAAATAAATCCAGGACAGCTTTTGTAGGTTGATTATATTCTTTGCCTGTGTAAAATAAGAAAAAACCAAAACACCATGGCACTTTTAACAAATAGCGATTGGAGAGATATTCTCTCTGTGCTCGGACTATTGTTGGTAGTACTTACAGTTTATCTGAGACTGCAAGAATTAAGATTCATATACTACGAAGGAAGTATCTACATTCATTTCGATCCGCACAAAGAACACAAGATTCTTAATGTCGGTAAAGTATTCCGTAAAAATAAAAAAATGGGTACTTGGCAAATGCGCTCCACATCGAACGGTGCGTGGGAAAATGTTCCAAGCGAAAGCCTAGAGAGCGTAGAGAGGCAATCAAGATCGGGAATGCCTGTGAGTTTACATATTTATGAGCCCTAAATAAGGGAAAAGGACCTTCGACTAAAACCGAAGGTTCTTTCTTTTGGCTATTAACGAACGAAAACAACTCTCAGTTGACTGCCATCAAAAAGTGAGCATTGGGTCTTGCATTCAGAAAAATACTATGTTAATCTATTTCGACATATGGCAAAAGCGTTAATACAAGTAGCAAAAAAGAGTGGTGAAAACAGTGCAAGTCTAATGCGCCGATTTTCTCGTAAGGCAAAAGATTCGGGTCTCGTACGAAAAGTTCGATCACTTCGATACGCAGAAAGAAAACCTTCTACATTCGTTCTAAAGAAAAATGCACTAAAAAGAATCGGTAGACAAGTAGAACGAGAGCATCTTCAAAAAATGGGCAAGATTAAGGCGGATCGATAAAAATAAATAATGGAGATTATCGAAACAAAAAACCTAGAAGTGAAACGAATGACAAAAGGCAAGCTTCCGAGCTTGCCTTTTGTTCGTATAAAAAACGAAATACTTGGGAAAGACTACGATTTAAGTATTGTCTTCGCGCCTAAAAAAACCATTGAAGATTTAAGTCGCCAATTTAAAGGAAATAAAGATCATAAAAACATCTTAAGCTTCCCTCTCGATAAAAAATCAGGTGAGATAATTTTAAATTTACAAACAATACGTTTGGAAGCAAAAAATTTCGATAAAACTTACATGAACTATTTAGGATTTTTAGTTATCCACGGAATGTTGCATTTGAAGGGATTCACACATAGTAGTAAAATGGAATCTGAAGAAAAAAGGTTCGTAAAGATGTTCCATCTTTAATTTTTTCTTTTTGAAAAAATCATAATGTCAAAAAATATAACAGTTGGAATAGACCTCGGTAGTCATCTTGTAAAAGTGATGGTTGTTGAGCATTTAAAAGAACGAGATAAAAAGACTTCTCGAATCATCGGGACTGGAAAAGCTGAAGCTCGTGGTATTAAAAATGGTTACATAAACGAACCTGACGAAGTTGTCCGAAGCATCGTCAAATCTGTCCGAGAAGCAGAACATCGTTCTGGTATTAAAATACGCCAAGCAACGTTGGCTGTCGGTGGAATCAGTCTGGAATCTAAACTCGCAAAAGGCACATCTATTATCTCTCGCGCTGACAACGAAGTTTCAGGACTTGATGTCCAAAATGCAGTTCGTGAAAGTGAACAAGGCCTTAAACTTTTAAACCGACACGTAATCGATTCTATTCCCTACATCTACAGACTTGATGGAAAAGATTTGTACAGCCGCCCTGAAGGACTCCGGGGAGTTAAACTTGAAGTCACAAGTCTTTTTATCACTTGTATCAACCAACACTTAGAAGCTCTGGTAAACTCGGTAAACAACGCTGGGGTTGATGTCGTCGATGTGATCGCCGCACCTTTAGCTTCGAGCGTCGCTATTTTAACCAACCAACAAAAAACTGCTGGATGTATTTTAGTAGACATCGGCGCTGAGACTATTTCCCTTTCTGTTTTTGAAGATGGAGATATTATTTCAATAAAAGTTTTACCAATCGGCGGAATGGATATTACAAAAGACTTGGCGTTAGGTCTTAAGATCACACTCGATGAAGCAGAGAAAATAAAGAAAGGAGAAGTCACAGGAAACTTCGATCAAAAAGATGTTTCAGAAATCATGGAAGCGCGTGTTACAGAATTTTTCGAAATCATCCAAAAGTTTTTAAAGAAAATAAATAAAGATGGAAGACTGGCTGGAGGCGCAGTTATCGTCGGAGGCGCGACAAACAACGAAATGACAGAGCGAATCGCGAAAAATATTTTAAACTTACCGATCACGATGGCGGGATCACTTGGCTCAGGAGTTTTAAAGGACCCGGCTTGGTATGTTGTATACGGACTTTGCATGTCAGGTAAATACAACCAAGGTCACAACAGTTACTCAAACCCATTTGTAAAAGTGATCAAATCTATTGGAGAATTTTTCAA
>CAZJZW010000004.1:0-6798 GCA_964550665.1 uncultured Candidatus Saccharibacteria bacterium | reverse complement strand
AATTCATCCCGCTCTGGCGGAACAAAAAATATATGGCAAAAATTACAACTGATGTCGAAACATTTGCGAGAATCAAAGTCGTCGGAGTAGGGGGCTCGGGATGTAATGCAGTAAATCACATGATCGCTTCTAAAGTTAAAGAAGTTGGTTTTATTGTGATGAATACTGATACTCAAGACTTGCACAAATCTCTCGCAGATAGAAAAATCCACTTAGGAAAAAATTTAACTAAGGGTCTTGGTGCTGGGATGAATCCAGAAATCGGAAAGAAAGCTGCAGAAGAAACAAAATCTGAGATTCAAGATATCTTGAAAGGTACTGACATGATCTTCATCGCTTGCGGTATGGGAGGTGGAACAGGAACTGGCGCTGCGCCGATCGTTGCTCGAGCAGCGAAAGAACAAGGTATCTTAACTGTTGCTGTTGTGACAAAACCATTTTTCTTTGAAGGACAACACCGACTTCGACTTGCTGAACAAGGTATCAAAGAACTTGAAAAAGAAGTTGATGCTATTGTCATCATTCCAAACGACAGACTTTCTGCTATCACTGAAAAAGAAACGACTCTTAAAGACGCATTTGCTATGTGCGACGATATCCTCCGACAAGCAGTAGAAGGTATTTCAGATCTGATTACAACTCCTGGTATTATCAACGTCGACTTCGCTGATATCAAAGCGATTATGTCTGACGCTGGTTCTGCTCTTATGGGTATCGGAAAGGCCGCAGGAGACAATAGAGCGGAAGAAGCGGCGCTCAAGGCTATCAACTCACCTTTACTTGAAATCTCTATCAACGGAGCAAGGGGCGTTCTCTTCTCTGTCGCCGGAGGGGATGATTTGGGTCTACAAGAAGTTCAATCAGCTGCGAAAATAATCACAGAATCTATCGACAAAGATGCGCGAGTTATTTTCGGTACAACACGAGATGAGAAACTTAAGAAAGGAGAAATCCAAATCACAGTTATCGCAACCGGCTTCCCTACTGGTAGTCCAAAGAAATCTATCACTCAATCCCAAAATGAAGTAAGTATCCAAAAACAATTAAACGCTATCAAAGAAGAAAAGAAAGATGAAGTGTTAATGAAACCAAAGAAAGGTATCGAAGAATTTGAACTTGAAGATATCATGCCAACAAGAAATACAAAAGAATCAATCGAGATTATCGACGGAGATGCTTTTGAAGATACTGAGGATGAAGAAGATGACAAAGATGATTGGAGCGCTGTTCCAGCCTTTTTACGAAGGAAGAAGTAAAAAAAACTAAAAACCGCCCGAATTCGGGCGGTTTTTAGTTTATGTTATAATACAAAAGTTATAAATTTAATCTAGGATTAAAAAACATGTTTGACTTAATCATAATCGGAGGTGGTCCAGCGGCAACAGCTGGCGCTGTATACGCAGCCAGAAAACAATTAAAGACGTTACTTATCGCCGGAGAATTTGGCGGACAGTCAAATGTGTCAGAAAAAATATTTAACTGGATCGGAACACCAGAAATATCTGGGGCTGACCTTGCGAAAAGTTTCAAAGCCCATGTAAAATATTACGAAGGAGAATTCCTTACTATCAAAGAAGGTGGCTTTGTAGAAAAAGTCACAAAAGAATCTGAGAAATTTGTCGTTTTAACAAACAAAGGAGAATCTTTTGAATCAAAAGCTGTTCTCGTGGCTTCTGGAAGTAAAAGAAGAAAACTAGCGAGTTCTGTTGTCGGAGCTGACAGACTTGAACACAAGGGACTGACCTACTGCGCGACATGCGACGGTCCACTATTTTCTGGAATGGATGTAGTGGTTTTGGGTGGCGGGAATGCTGGGTTTGAAACAGCCGCTCAACTTTTAGCTTACACAAAAAGTGTGACTCTTATCCACCGAAGTGCAGAGTTTAAGGCGGACAAGATAACAGTAGATAAAGTTTTAAGTAATCCAAAAATGACAGCAATCTTAAATGCTGAGGTTTTGGAAATATTGGGAGACAATTTTGTTTCTGGAATTAAATATAAAATTGGAGGTGAGGAAAAAACACTCGACGTAAAAGGTATTTTCGTTGAAATCGGACAAATCCCAAATACAAACTTCTTAGAAGGGGTTGTAACGCTCGACGATTACAAACGAGTTGTGATCGACCCTTGGAGAAAATCTACAGATGTTCCAGGTGTTTGGGCAGCCGGAGATTGTACCAATATCCTCTATCACCAGAACAATATCGCGGCAGGAGACGCTGTAACTGCTATCGAAGATATTTACATGCATCTTCATACAAAGTAGTTTATGTCGCCAAATGAATTCAAGGAAAAATTTGATCTTCTGTTCTCTAAAGAAATAGACAGTCTAATCAAAAGGTCTCAGAAAGTCTCTTCAAATAAAAAAATTAACAAAATTATAGAGCACATAAGACTTCTTTCAGAAAATGGAAAAAGACTGCGCCCTTATATACTTTATCTTGGGTATGGGAAAGAAAAAATTGATAATAAAACCATAGATCAAATGGTTGGAGTTGAGCTCCTTCATCTTTTTGCATTAATCCACGACGATATAATGGACGGATCTGAAAAAAGACACGGGGTAAAAACAATACAAAAATTGGTAAAAGAAGAAAGTCTCGGAAAAAGCTTTGCCATGCTTTTTGGAGATATGGTTTTTAATTGGTCTTATGAGATTTTTATAAGAAATAACGAAAACAAAAAATCAAAGTCTATATTTTCCACACTAATTGAAGAAGTTATTATCGGACAATCATTGGACGCAGAGCTCGCAATTTCTAAATCTTGGAATAAAGAAAATCTATATGAAAAGACACTTTTAAAAACAGCTCGTTACACTTTTAGAAGGCCACTTGAAATCGGTCTTGCGCTTAGAGCGCAAAATATAGATAGGGCTTTAGCGAACACATATTGTCAGATAGGAGAAAATCTTGGTGTTATTTACCAAATAGATGATGATCTTCTCGATATTTTTGGAGATGAGAAAAAAATTAATAAAAAGACCTTTCAAGATATAGAAGCAAAACAAGCGACTCTCATATCTTTTTATTTAAAAAATAATAAAAATTTCAAATCATACTTAGGCAAAAAATTAACACCAGGGGAAAAAGAATATGTGAAGAAAATAATAAAAGACTCTGGAGCGCTTTCAAAGATCGAGGATGAAAGAAATGTCTTAATTAAAAAAACAGAGACACTTATTGAAAAAATAGAAAACAATATTGTTTGGAAAAATTTACTGGAAATAATAACAAAAAGAGAAAAATAATTATGAACGATTGGCAGTATTGTAAAAAAGTTCAAAAGAAACATGGTAAGGGTTATTACGCAGCCACGCGTTTTTTTCCTAAAAAAATACGTTTTGGAACATATGCTCTTTACGCTTGGGTTCGAAAACTTGATAATATTGTCGATGAAATCAAAAACAAAGCAGAGGCAAGAGAAGAATTTGAGAACTGGATTTCCGACTGGAAAAAAACAGAAAATGGAGAAACTGTAGACAGGCCTGAGATGCGAGCTTTCATAAAAGTCGTAAAGAAATTTAATATAAAAAAAGAATACACAGAAAAATTTATGCAGTCCATGAAAATGGATTTAAATAAAAAAGAATATCAAAACTTGGCAGAGCTAGAAGAATACATGTATGGATCGGCAACGGTTGTTGGACTTATGATGATGCAAATAATCGGTGATTTTAAAGAAGATGCAGTCCCCTACGCTAAAGCGCTTGCAGAAAGTATGCAACTCACAAATTTTTTACGCGATGTGAAAGACGACTGGAAGAATCGACAAAGAATATACATGCCGCGAGAAGAATTATTAAAATACGAACTTGATATAGACGATGTAAAAAACTTCCGATTATGTAGACCTTTTGTAAAATTTAAGATAGCACAAGCAAGGAAACTTTTTGAAAAAGCCGAGAAAGGAATATACTTACTTCCAAAGAAAGCTCAGTTTCCCATACTACTCTCTAGTCGTCTTTATAGCTCCATTTTAAATGAGATAGAAAAACAAGGTTTTGATATTTTTAACAAGAGAGCAACAACAAGTCTTTGGCAAAAAATTATTATTACTTTTAAAACATATCTATGGTACCGAAAAAACATGTAGTCATAATCGGTGGAGGTATTGGCGGACTTGGACTGGCTTGCCTTTTAGGTAAGAAAGGCTACGAAGTAAGTCTTTATGAGAAGAATGCAAAAGTCGGTGGAAGAGCAAGCGTCTTTGAAAAAGATGGATTTGTTTTTGATATGGGACCATCTTGGTATCTCATGCCAGACGTATTTGAAAACTTTTTCAAACTTTTAGGCGAAGATGTGAGTGAGCATTTAAAACTCACTAAACTCTCTCCTTCTTATCGAGTATTTTTTCCAGGCGATGAAAAATTCCCTGTACTTGATTTATATTCAGACCTTTCAAAAGATCTCGAGACTTTTGAAAAACTCGAGGCTGGCTCTGGAGAAAAGATAAAAAAATACTTAAAAATTTCTGGCGAACAATACGAACTCGCCAAAGATAAATTCATGTACAGGAATTACGACTCTATCTTCGATTTCCTACAAAAAGATTTCTTAAAAGAGGGTCTTCGTATGAATCCTTTCCAGACAATGGAAAGTTATCTAAACAAATGGTTTAAAGATGACAGACTGAAAAAGATTTTAGAATATACTTTAGTATTCCTCGGTAGTGCACCAGACAAAACCCCAGCGCTTTACAATATGATGAACTTCATCGACTTTGAAATGGGAGTGTACTATCCAGATGGTGGAATTTATAAAATTATCGAAGTGCTCGAAAATATTGCTAAGAAACATGGAGTCAAAATTTACACAAACTCCCCTGCTACAGAAATAATATCAGACGGCGACACGGCAAAAGGTATCAGACTTTCGAACGGAGATTTTGTTTCTGCAGACTTTGTCGTATCAAACGCAGATATGCATTTTACCGAGATGAATCTTATAAAAGACGACAATAAAAGAACTTATAAAGAAAAATATTGGAATAAAGCCGTCATGGGACCTTCTGCGTTCATTCTTTTCTTGGGACTCTCTCGAAAAATAGATTCGCTTACTCATCACAACCTGAGGTTTTCACAAGATTGGAAGAAAAATTTCAAAGAAGTTTTTGATAATCCGAAATTCCCAGACGATCCTTCTTATTATGTTTCTTGTCCATCAAAATCTGACGCGTCTGTTGCGCCAGCCGGCAAAGAAACTTTATTCGTGCTCGTACCTGTTGCATCTCATCTTTCTTTTTCTGCTGAACAGAAAAAAGAACACCGAAACAAAATAATAAATATGATGAAAAAGGATTTAGATATTCCAGACCTCGAGGAAATTATAGAATACGAATCGATGTACACTCACGAAGAATTTAAGACTGATTACAACGCTTTCGGCGGTACAGCGTTAGGTCTTGCTCATACACTAAAGCAAACTCTGGTAAGGCCAAACAATAAGAGTAAGAAAATTAAAAACTTGCTTTATGTCGGAGCTGGAACAAATCCGGGTATCGGTATGCCAATATGTCTCATATCCTCTGAGCTCGCGTTTAAGCGAATTGAAGGGATAAAACACCCACACCCTTTGAAAGAGTTATAAGTAAAGAAAAAGCCCCGCACGAATTCGTCGTACGAGGCTTTGCTCTATTAGAGCTTTCATTAGATATCCTTCTTCGGTTCGCGAGAGAAAAGTCGATAGCCACTACGCCATTTCCGATTATCACTAATCTCAGACATACGAACCATCCAGTTAATCTCAGAGATGTGTTCGTACATAATAACAACAAAAACATGGCCTTCATCATCGTGAATGAAGAAGAAGTTTGCGTATCTGTTGTTGGCGATAAGTCCGATTCCTGTCTCCCCAGCAGCAAAACGCTCCTGCAATTCATCGACTTGCTTCAGGGAAAAGGTCTTCTTCTCAGCTATCAGCAACTTACTGACCGAGAATTGATCTTGTGGCGTTTTGAGCGAAAGAAGCTCATGTGCCATTTCCATGAAGGTATGACCATCTTCAGTGATCACGCTACAGACCGCCAATCCACCCTCTGTAGCCGGAGAGTGACTAGTTATCTTTTTAAAGAATTCACTATAAACAAACCTTCTTTTGAAGCAATTGGAGGTTTTTACTCGGTTAGTCTTACTGACCAAAATGCCGGTTTCTTCAACCCTTAGGAAGCTTTTTACTTGTATCATGATGTTGTGCTTTTTCATCTTTCTACAGGAAAATTACGTTTTTGTAAAGAAAAGAGGCGCGGGCAAAGCCCGCACCTCTTTTCTTTTCCGCCTACTCTCCTCTACCCAAACTTAGTCACCATGTAAATAACAGACCAAACCATCGGCGTGACAAAATTCACCCACGGGAAATACGTATAGATTTTAAAGAGCTTGTTGTCGTCCTGCGTCTTTAAAGACTTGATCATCAGGAATACATACACCAAGACTGCAACAAGCGGAAACACTCCGACAAGAGTAGAAAAAAGAATTGCAGACGCCACATAAAAAACCAAACACAAAACTATTGTCTTATTTCTCCCGAGCCACGTCGCGATCGTTTTAAATCCCGCGTCAGTGTCTGCTTTAATATCCGGAACGGCAGAGTAAGCGTGCATCGCCATCGCCCACAAAATCCCAGCGATAAACCCGATCAATGGGAAGCCAACGCCTCCCGCGAGAAAATATCCGAAAACTCCAGTAAAGATATAGTGCCCGGCAGAAAAAAGAGAATCAAAGAAAGGGCGGATTTTTGCGCGAATAGGTGTGGCAGAATAAAAGACAGCAAAGAAATAAAAGATGAGTAAATAAATTCC
>CAZJZW010000003.1:18134-31113 GCA_964550665.1 uncultured Candidatus Saccharibacteria bacterium | reverse complement strand
GAACAAGTTCCTACTCGAGATGGTTTTGGTCATGGATTAGTTGAAGCTGGAGAACTTGATCCTAAAGTCGTAGCTCTGTGTGCTGACTTGGCTGAGTCTACTCGCGCTCATTGGTTTAAGGAAAAATTCCCTGAGCGATATGTCGAACTCGGTGTGGCTGAGCAGAACTTAGCGACTGTGGCTTCTGGTATGGCAAACTACGGCAAAATCCCTTTTATTATGTCCTATGCGGCGTTTTCCCCAGGTAGAAACAATGAACAGATCAGAACCACTATTTCTATAAATAACGTGCCTGTGAAGGTCGTAGGATGCCACGCTGGCGTCTCTGTCGGCCCAGATGGGGCAACTCACCAAGCACTCGAAGATATCGCTCTTATGCGTGTTCAGCCAAATATGACCGTCATCGTCCCAGCTGACTCCGAAGAGGCTAGAAAAGCGACGCTTGCGATCGCTAAAAATGGGCAGCCGGCATATCTTCGTTTAGGACGGGATAAATCTCCGGTTTTCACTACAAAAGAAACTCCATTCCACATAGGGAAAGCTCAGATTTTATTTAAATCAAAAAATCCGACTGTGGTGATCGTCGCATGTGGGACATTAGTCCATAATGCACTTCTTACCGCACACGATTTAGAAAAAGAAGGAATAGGCTCTGCGGTGATAAACCTTGCGACGATAAAACCTTTTGATAAAAGTATTTTACCGTTCATAAAAGAAGTCGGTGCTCTAGTAACAGCTGAAGAACATCAAATAAGAGGCGGGATGGGAAGCGCTGTGGCAGAAGAGATGGTGAAGTTTTTCCCAGTACCGCAAGAATTCATCGGTGTTGATGATCGTTTTGGTCAATCTGGAAATACAAAGGAGCTCATGGCTGAATACGGAATGGATGTTACCCACATAAAACTAGCTGTTAAAAAAGTTTTAAAAAGAAAGCATGGAGGAAAATAAAAATATCCCACAAAAAGGGGAGAAATATTACCACTTTAAATCTGTTGGCGGAGAAGACCATCTTTATGAGATAGTTGGACTTGGTGCTCATACAGAAACAGAAGAAGTCTTGGTTATTTACAAACCTCTATATACAAGTGAATACCTAAAAGAAAACCTGCCTGCGCAGGCAGGAGGTTCGGAATATTTCATCCGACCTCTTTCAAACTTTTTAGAATATGTTGACCGTGATGGCTATAAGGGCCCGAAATTTTTTAAAGCCTAGTTTAAATATTGTCCGTCCTCGCTTTTTATATCTTGATTCCCGTACCTTTCTTTTAACTTTGTTTTTATCTCATCTATTTCTTTTTTAATCTCTTCTATATTATCTAACGTGGCATCAGTATTTTCACTGAATGTACTTCCACTTTCTTTTGCGTACTCTAGGATTTGCTCCTGTGATCTTAGACGTTTTATTTTATCGTCATAATCATCTCCACTTGAAAGAGAATCATTTAACTCAGATTTAATTCTTTCTATTTTGTTTTGTATATCAACTATTTGATTTATTTTTTTCTTGTACCTAATTACATCTGCTCTATTATTAAGTTTCCAAAATTCATCCTCGAGTCCAATAAGTCTAGTCTCAAGTTCATCAACTTGGTACCTGTCTCCCGTTTTTCCTTGCTCTATCACTTCATTTAAAGCGCTAGCATTAGTGTCGTAGCCTTTTTCTTTCTTTACTTTACGCATTACTGATAAATTATCAGGGTTAGTTTCGTAGATATTTGGGTCTTTTTCATTTGGTAAACCCGGAATTGGCTTTTTTTCAAAAAATCCCATAAATTTAGTTTAGATTTGGATCTATTAAAACACTGTGAGGGTCAATTCTTTTTAAAATACTCTTAAGTTCAATAATTTTTTCTTGAATTTTTGGATTTGCTGGCATTGATTCGTAGTATTCTAACGCCTCTTTAATTTGTTCAATTCTTTTAGCTGTAGCCTCTGATCCGTCTGATTCGTTTTCGCTTAAATTTGGTTCATTAGAAAGACCTTCTGCTTCTACGTGAAAATTAAGTTGGTCTGTAAAATCATCCAAGCTTTGCTCTTTTTCAGTTAACGCAAACTCCACTTTTTTGTCGATTTCTTTATCTTCCGGAATACTCTGTATTCTTTTTAATTTTTTAAAAAACTCCATATTATTTATTTTTTAAGTCTTCTAATGCCTTGGTTAGTTCATCTCTCTTTTCTTCATCTTTTGTGTTCGCAAGCTCTTCTTCTATTCTAGAGATTGATTCTTTTAACATTTTACTTTTCTCTTCTTCATTTTCCGCTCTGTCGTTTCTAAATCCAGTTTCTAAACTCATATTAATTTATTTTTTTAGGTTTGTAATACGCTGGTGCTTTTGCCAGCCACTCTTCTAGCTTCTTTCTGGTTAAAAGACCTTTTTGTGCTCCCACATATTGTACCACGGACATCGAGTTCACTGGACCCCACATTAAAGCTTGTTCTACTGGCATCCCGAGAGCCAAAGCTGTCGTAAATGTACTAGAAAATGAATCTCCAGCACCAGTTCTTTCTACTGGTGGGGCTGGATCTGGATACATCGGCAGATAAAGCATATCTTGTCCGTCATACGTGTAAGCGCCATCTGGACCATCAGTTATAACAACAATTTTCGGACCGAGTTTTTTAATACCTGTCAAAAGATTTTTAACATCTTTTTCTTTTACATTTAAAATTTTCTCTGCTTCTTCTTTGTTACAGAAAAAAACATGTGAATTTAAATATAAGTCCTTTAATTTTTCAGCACCTAAACCTATCTGGAATGTTCCGGGCTGAAAAGCAAGTTTTACATTATTTTCTTTTACATATTTTGCAATCTCTAACTGATAGTCTAGAGAATTTTCTGCAAGGGAAGAGAGATACATCCATTCTGGCGCTTCTATCCCATTTAAAACATCTAAACTGTAATTAAACTGTGCGTGTTTAATCAAAATAGTTCTCTCAGCTTCAAAACTTAATACATAGTGATAGTTTGTTTTGAAACCATCTTGAGTCTGGACTAAATCTGTCGCGACTCCATTTTCTTTTAGAGCTTCGATACAATCTTTTCCATTCTCATCATTTCCAACATGAGTTATTAAAGCTGTTTCAAGTCCAAGACGAGACGCGGACACGGCAGCGTTCGGGCTATTTCCAACAGCTTTTACAATCACGACATCTTTGTAGGGGATTTTATCTCCAAAGCGCATTGAGATTGTACAATTGTCGTCGTTTATATCGCACGTTACTCGCGCGTCTTGTAGTTGTATAAAAGCATCTGTCACAATATCCCCAATAGCTAAAAATTTTACTTTCTTCATATATATCATTGTATCAGTAAAAGAGTGACGAATATCCACAGGTATTGACATCCTTCTTTTTTATACGGTATAATGGCTCTCCGACGTTCTTTTCACAAACCATCAAAAACTTTAAAGCCATGACCTTGACTTCCGGCCGTATTCCCACAGTCCCTGCAACACAAACCCAAAAACGTGATCCCGAGGTGATCATGAATGATATTGCAAAAGTTCAAAGTGAGATCACTTCTCATATGATGACAGTAGCAAAAGCAGGTGGAAACAGAGGGTGTGCTTCGTACATGTCCAAGGTTGACAAGCTTGGTGGCGATGGGATAAATCCGGCACTTCAAAAAGCCCATAGCAAGCTGGCTGAATTCAAAGATGAGTACGACATCGCCGTGGCTTCGTCCAGATCCAACTAGGAACAAGTCCAAAGGGCTTACCTGAAAGGCCGTCCACATACGTGTGGGCGGCTTTTTTGCTATAATGAGTTTATGAGCATAGAAAAACCTGAAAATTCACATTTAAAAATTGTACATATCAAAGGGTCGCAAGATAGTAATCCTAAAGAAGTCAAAAATGATTTAAATCCAGACGATATTGATTTTTCAACACCGCAAGAAATAACCCTTGAGTTTCTATCTAAAGTAACCTTAGCTGATCCTCATAGAGAAAACGAAAAAAGAAAACTGCTAAATATAATCCTAAAAGAAACAGACCCGAAGATTAAACAGTCTTTATGGGAAACTTTATTAAGGTATATACAAGAAAGTGATGAAGCTGAAGAATAATTATGTTTAAAGAAGAAATTAAAAGTTTAATAAAAGGTGATGTAGAGAACGCGATAGATGTTCTCGAAAAGTATAGTCACGACTATAGTATTTTCGAAGTTCCTCCCGAAGTTGTTGTTTTTCCGAAAGACTCTGAAGATGTTAGAAACCTTGTAAAATTTGTGAATAAAAAAAGAGAAGAAGGATATTTCTACGTTTCCTTAACTGCTCGTGGAGCTGGAACCTGTATGTCAGGCGGTTCTTTGAACACGTCTATTATAGTTGACACTACTCGGTATATGAAAGGAACTCTGGAAATAAAAAAAGTAAAAGAATTTGCGCAGAAGTCACCAACCGGAAGAACATACAGTATCTCAGGTGAAGCCAGAGTTTTACCCGGAACATTTTATCGAGATTTTGAAAAAGAAACTCTAAAGGAAGGGCTCATCATGCCGTGTTATCCAGCTTCTAAGAACCTGTGTGTTGTGGGAGGTATGGTTGCGAACAACGGCGCAGGAGAGAAAAGTTTAAAGTACGGTCAGAATAAAGATTTCGTAAAAAGTCTAAAAGTTGTTTTAGACGATGGGGAAGAATACGAGATTTCACCTATCACTAAAGAACAGTTAGAGGCAAAATCTCTCGAAGAAAACTCTCTAGGGCGTATTTGTCGACGAATTTGGAATGTTTTGAAAAGAAACGAAGAGGAGATAAAGAATGCCAAACCAAAAACTTCAAAAAACTCTTCTGGATATTTGATCTGGGATGTTTGGAATGAAGAAAAGAAGCTTTTTGATCTAACAAAACTTTTTGTCGGTGCTCAGGGAACAACAGGTATCATCACAGAGATAACTTACAACCTTGTTTCAACAGAAAGTCAGTCAAAACTTCTTGTTGTTTTCCTAAAAGATTTAAAACAAATTCCAGAACTCACAAAAGAGCTTTTGAAGTTCGATTTAGAGACTCTTGAAGTTTACGACGATAACACTATAAAGTTCGCGGTTAAATTTTTCCGAAGCTTTGTTAAAGATAAAGGTATAAAAGGTGTCTTTCGATATGCGATAAATTTCTTCCCAGAATTTTTGATGGTTTTAAAGGGTGGGATGCCTAAACTTATTGTCTTGGCAGAGTTTGTTTCTAACGATAAATTTGAAATTTCCGAAGAAGCGGAGTCTGCGAAAAGACAAATCTCACATCTTAATCTTCGAACGAGAATCATAAAAACAGAGGAAGAAAGAAATAAATACTTTGATATAAGGCGAGATAGTTTCAAACTTCTTTCAGATCACTCAAGAGGCACAAAAACAGCGCCGTTTATTGACGATATCGCTATTTTACCTGAATACCTCCCAGAGTATCTACCAGAGCTTGTGAAGATTCTCGATAGAGAAAAACTTCTTTATACGATAGCAGGGCACCTAGGAAATGGAAACCTCCATATTATTCCACTAATGGATTTTAAAGATCCAAAAACTAAAGAAATCATCGTCCGTGTATCTCCAGAAGTTTATGCGCTCGTAAAAAAATACAAAGGTACGATGACAGCAGAACACAATGATGGAATAATCAGAACTCCTTTCGTCTCACTTATGTTTGGCGAAAAAATGAACAGTGTTTTTCTGGAAATTAAAGAAATTTTTGATCCAAAAAATATTTTCAATCCAGGTAAAAAAGTAAATGGAACTATTGACGATATTGAAAAATATATTGCTACTCCGAAAACAAATATATAAAAATAAAATTCTGTAATTTTTCTTTTTATCTTCCGTCACTATAAATGCAACATCATGTTGTTATATTATGGAAAGAATTAAAGAAAATTTAGAATTAAGAAAAGAGCAAAACCTAATGTCTTTTGTTTTGATGCTGTGTTTTCTTATGATCGCCTTCTCATTTTGGGGAGCATTTTCTTCTGACCGTGTAGCAGCAGAAAATACTGAAGAAATGAACAGGGTAGTTGCTAGCCAGACCAAATAATAAGATATTCTCAAAAAGAGTAGACTTTTTTATATTTTTGTTTATAATACTCGGATATGACAACTTTAAACGCAAACGTAAGAAAATTAGTGAATAAATCTGAAAACAAAGCCCTTAGAGAATCTGGAAAAATTCCAGCTGTTTTCTATGGTTTTAAGAAAGATGTAACTTCATTATCCGTTGATAAAAAAGAGTTTATTGATGCTTTTAAGGTGGCAGGAGAAACATCAACAATTACACTAAAGACTTCAAATGGAGACTTCAACGCGATGATTCATGATGTTCAAGTTGATCCAGTAAAAGGTGATGTAATCCACGTAGATTTTCTGTCTGTTGATATGAACAAACCTATCGAAGTTAACGTACCACTCGAATTCGTCGGAGAATCAGTAGCTGTTAAAGAGGGTGGTGTGCTCGTAAAAGTTATGCACGAACTTTCTGTTTCAGCACTCCCAGCAAATATTCCACAACATATTGAAGTTGATATCTCTAAACTATCCACAATTGATGATATAATCACTCTAGGAGACTTAAAACTCCCTACAGGTGTAACGTTCACTGAAGAAGATCTATCTGTAGTTGTTGCATCCGTAACAGCACAACAAGAAGAAGTAGAAACTCCAACAGAAATAAACCTTGATGCTATCGAAGTTGAAAAGAAGGGTAAGAAAGAAGAAGAGGTTGGAGAAACTCCTTCAAAATAAAAATCTTGTTTGTGCAACATTTAATTATGTTCACATTATCTATTTCAAAACAAAATAATTCTATGATAAAAAGCATCACCTGTTTGATCGTGGTGCTTTTCATTTTTATATCATTTGTTCCTGTTCAAAGTGTAAATGCCCAGCTTTCGGCTGAAGAACGTGCTGAGCTTGAAGCAGAACTTGCTGATCTTGAAAAGGAAATAAAAGCTCAAGAAGCTATTTTGGCTGGTCAAAAGAATAAATCAGCTTCACTTCAAAGAGATATTGCCCTTTTGCAGGCAAAAATAAACGCAGCAAAGACAAATATTCAGAAAAAAGATCTGCAGATTAAGAAAATTGGAAGTGAAATAAAAAATAAAAATCAAACGATTGCAGAATTAAATGAAGATATCGAAAATGGTAAGCAATCTTTAGGTCAACTTATTAAAAAGACAAATGAAATGGATTATATAACTTTCACTCATGCAGTTTTGAGTGCCGAATCTATTTCTGATTTTTATGGAGATATTAATACATATTCTTCTTTGAAAAAATCTGTCCAAGATTCTGTAAATGAAGTTCGTGGAGTGAAGGTTGAAACAGAGACAGTAAAAAAACAACTTGAAACAAAACAAACAGAGGAGATCGATGCTAAGAAAGCTATAGAGCAAGAAAAAGCAAAAGTTGAAGTGAGTGAAAAAGATCAAAAAACCCTTCTGTCTATAAGTAAAAACCAAGAAGCAGAATATGCAAAGGTTCTAGCTGCGAGACAGGCAGAAGCTGCCAGTATCCGTGCAAAACTCTTCGAACTTCGAGGGCAAGGCGCTATTCCGTTTGGACAAGCGTATGAGTTTGCGAAGGTAGCGAGTAAAGCTACAGGTGTACGACCTGCGTATATTTTGGCTATTATGAAGCAAGAATCAAATCTCGGAGCAAACGTAGGAACTTGCAACAGACCAGGCGACGCTAGGACATGGAAAGATATCATGCCAGGGCCTGATAGTGGATCATGGAGAGATGATCAATCTGCCTTTCTTCGAATTACAAAAAAACTCGGAATTAATCCAGATGGCCAACCTTTATCATGTCCATTATCTACAGGAGGATGGGGAGGTGCGATGGGACCTTCACAGTTTATTCCTGTAACATGGGAAAGTTATGAAAATCGAGTAGCCACAGCAGTTGGAGCAAGCGTTGCTAACCCTTGGAATCCAGCTCATGCGATCACTGCAACAGCCCTGTACGTAAAAGATTTAGGTGCTGCGTCTCAAACATATACAGCAGAACGAGAAGCGGCTTGTAAATACTATTCTGGACGAGGATGCTCTGATCCAAAAGTTGCAAATGCATTTTATGGAAACGCTGTGATGACTCACGCTGCAAATATTCAAAAAGATATCGATGTGTTGGAGAGTTTCTAGGATAGTTGTTAGTGTTTAGCCTATAGTTTTTAATAAACAAAGATCCCTTGCGGGATCTTTGTTTATTAATTAGAGAACGTCCTGACTTGGTCAGGACGTTCTGGTTTTGTTGGTCAATTGAGGCTGAACGCAATAGCTTCTGGTTTTGCTACATCCAGGAATGGTTTAAGGTTAACGATTGGCTTCGCAAACACCTGGAGTGTTAGA
The DNA here is from genome assembly GCA_964550665.1 of uncultured Candidatus Saccharibacteria bacterium. Taxonomy (GTDB): domain Bacteria; phylum Patescibacteriota; class Minisyncoccia; order Phycocordibacterales; family CSBR16-119; genus JAUPTX01. Next base: position 22,782 of record CAZJZW010000003.1, on the reverse strand, counting down.
CGAAGTTTTTGCTTCGCTACTCGCCGATCTTGACGCGTAACCTCTTTCTTACCTTTGTGCGCACTCATCGCTTGGTGGATTAAGGTTCATCAACTTTAAACTTAATTTTACCACTAATCAAAAAAATACAAAAGAAAAGCCCTGGCATTTTGCCGGGGCTTGAGGATGTTAGTTTGTACGACGTGGTTGCTCCACTGGATACTTAGAAAAGAGATCTTTCCACTTACCTTGCTCTTTAAGTTCTTCCTGTCTTTCTTCAGCAGATTTGTAACCCGCTTCCTCCAGAGCTAATGTATATCTCGACATCAGATCGGCCAGAGTCTGTTGCCAAGCTCTCTCTGTAAAGATATTAGTTGGTGGAATTTTTCGATGCTCCTCAAGCCTTGTTTCAATTTCAAGTAGTTTTTTGGTGGTTTTCATTTTACTAAAGATCAGGGGTTTTACTTTTTGAATATTAATATAAGTCTGTACAAAAGAAAAGACCCCGACATTGCGCCAGGGTCTTCAATGTGTGCGGTTTCATTTGTTACCCTCTACCCATCATCTCCTCGAATGAGCGGCGTTGGCTGAGATCTCGCTCCGCATCATCAACGAGTGCGTGGTGCGAACCTTCGTCCGCGCTGATCATCTGGCGGTAAGCGGTATCTGAGGAATACCCCAAAAGTCTGGCGTAGAAATTATTATGGTATCGCTCCTGAAGAGTTCTCACGTCTTCTTCGCTCGATACCTCTTTCATCTCTTCGCGTTCACGTAGATCACGTTCATGAGCTTCAGCTTGTTCAGCTTTCACTTGCTCGATTTTTTGGTGAGAAGAAATGTGATCGAAGGCAACTTCTTCGCCTTCACGTTTCGTAGCGTTACGGTCATAGGCTATGCGCATGACTATATGTGGTTTGGTGATTTGTGCGTTCCTTTTTATATTATAGCATATTACATGATTTTGTCAATATATAAGGATTTTGTTAATAATAAGCTCTTGCTAAAGAAAAACCCTTATGTTAATATCTCTTTTGTTATGAAAAAAGAAATCCACCCAGCAAACTATAGACAAGTTATCTTCCAAGACGTCACTTCTGGCGAGATGTTTTTGATTGGTTCTACAATGAAAAGCTCTGAAAAAGGTAAGTTTGAGGGAAAAGAATACGACTTGGTAAAAGTTGAAATCTCTAGCGCTTCACACCCATTCTATACAGGAAAAGAAACTGTTCTAGACACTGCAGGACGAGTTGATAAGTTCAAGCAACGAGCTCTGAAAGTTACAAAGACTGCAAAAAAAGCTCCTAAAGCTAAGAAAAAAGAAGAAGCAGAAGCGTAAATTTAAAAAATAACATTAAAAGGCCTTTTGGTCTTTTTTTGTATTATAATTAAAAAAATCATGGAACTAAATCTTGAAGAATTAAAATCAAATCACAAAACAAGTTTTCTCGCCTCAGAATACGAGCGTCTTTTGCGTGAAAAAGAAAACACAGAGAAAATGTTAGAAGAAGATCCTTCAATGAAGGATATGATTGAAGAAGAATTAAAAAATATGGAAATTCAAATAGAGGGCGCGAAGGGTCAGCTTGAATCTATTGTGAAATCAGAGCGAGAAGAAGAGAAATTTCCAAATGAAATTATATTAGAGGTTCGGGCTGGAGCCGGAGGGGACGAAGCTTCACTTTTTGCTTATCAACTTGCTGAAATGTACCATCGGTTTTCTGAAAAACAAGGATGGACATTTAAAACAGAATACGAATCGATGAACGATTTGGGTGGATATAAAGAAGCTTCTTTTGAAATAAAAGGGAAGGATGTTTACAAGAAACTTCGATTTGAAACTGGGGTTCACCGAGTTCAAAGAATTCCCGCAACAGAAAAACAAGGAAGAATTCATACATCAACAGCTTCTGTTGCAGTGCTTCCGTTATATAAGAAAACAAACATCATTCTCAATGAAGCAGATCTTGAATTTGAAACTTCTAGATCAGGCGGTGCAGGTGGGCAAAATGTTAACAAAGTTGAGACAGCAGTTCGAGTGATTCACAAACCAACCGGCTTTGATGTGCGTTCAACTTCTGAACGAACTCAGCTTAAGAATAAAGAAAAGGCTCTTGAACTTTTACGCTCTCGTTTACAACAAGCAAAAGACGATGAAGAAGCTAAAAAATATTCTGATAACCGAGCATCTCAGATTGGGACGGCTGATAGGTCAGAAAAGATTAGAACATATAATTTTCCACAAGATCGAATGACTGATCATCGGATAAAAGAGTCGTGGAGTAATCTACCTTCGATTATGCTCGGGAATATCGATGATATTATCAACAGTTTTTCTGAGGAAAAAGAAGTTAGCGAATAAGTCGACCATCTTTTTCTTTATTGAAATTATTTAAAATCTCTGGTATATTAACCTTCGTTCTAACCTTTTAGAATATGCGCGTGTAGCTCAGCTGGTAGAGCAATCGACTGATACTCGGTAGGTCCCAGGTTCGACCCCTGGCACGCGCACAAAAAATCCCCGAAAGGGGATTTTGCGCGTGAAAAAGCAAGCTGTCTTGCTTTTGTCCAGGAGTCGAAAGGCTTTTCATTATTTTCTGAATTTTATGAAAGAAAATTGAAAAGCACCCGCGACGGTAGTCGAGACTCCTAAACGCGCACGAAGTTTGTAAATTAAAACAAATCATCTCAAGAGGTATCTTTTAAATGCGAAAAGCCGAGGTCCTATTTGGACCTCGGCTGTTAGCTTTAGTTGGTTAGGTTGTGCTTTTTGATCTTTCTCCCTTTTATTCCATTCTTGGAGAGTCCAGCACTCAAGGTGCAAGTGACAACCTGTTGGGCCTTCTGTATGGCCAGTATTTCCTACGAAGGCAATATGTTCACCAGCTTTCACATTTGAGCCATAGCTCTTGTGTGATCTTTTCTTTAGGTGAGCATATTGCCAAACGTATATCCCATCGTAGATAGCCACAAGATTGCCGTAGCTATCACTGAAGGCATCTTTGATGACCTTACCGCCTTTAACAGCAGCAACAGGATCACCGCAGTCAGCTGCAAGATCGTGTCCATGATGAACATCTCCGTGTAATTTCACACCGCGACCTATCTTCTTAATTCCATTTGGTAATGGGCTTATATCGACGGTCACCATTCCAATTTTGGTGTTACTCATACTTTTACCACCAGCACTCTTGGTACTACTAGTGGCATCACTAGAGACGAAGAAGACCTTGCCGTTTATTGATGGTATTTTTCTTTGCTTGACTTCTTCCATCAATATATGGAGAGTCCTTGTTACCGCTTTTGAATAGTCGGTTTCTGAAGATGAAGGTACGTCTTCTACAGCGCTATTCACCACCCAGTAGTACGATTTCTCGTCTTGGTAGACTGAGTGGTATTTAGCCTTTTCTCCGATTAGCCGAGCCATACGCGCAGCCTCGGAGTTTTGGTTTAGTGAGCTGTATGTGGCAGGGTAAACTTCCCATTTATCGTTCCCTTGCTCATCCTTCTTCCAACGTACCCCTTTCCCACTTTTCATCAAGGTGGCAACTTGCACTGCCGTCATGACGAATTTGTTCTGTCCATCGAGACTGTCACCTTTCAAGTAGCGAAAGTTGTGAGCCTCTGGGCCTGAGAAGTGTGAGAGTATGGAAAGCGTTAGATCAGCATCTGCTGATGTGTGTTCACCATACGTCTCTACTACCAGTGGTTCTGGCTCTACAAGCTCAACCTGTTGGATGTGGCCTTCATCTACCGATTGCTGGTTAGATGAAGTTTTATCCTGATCAGTTTGTTTGTATGGGTCCTCTTTGGGTATCTCGGGTATTGTCACCTCGACATCCTTTCCACCCTTATCAGAGAAAAACCTCTTAAGTTCGGGGTAGGAAAGGATTAACAGACCTATGACTACTGCAAAAAGGATCAACTGGTTTACCCAGGAATCCTTTTTCGTTTGCCCGTGACCACCGCAACATTCCTTGCCTCGCTTGTAGTTACTGTCAGCAACTTTTTCTATAAGGCCTACGACTTTGTCGAGGTTCTCGAAACAGTCCTTCTCAGTTTTTGGCTGAGTTGGCGAGGTTTGCGGGCTGGATGAATGTCCACCATATCCAGACTGATGTCCGGCAGGGATGTCTTGTCCACCTGCCCGGAATCCACCAGCTGGGATAAAGGGTTCTCCTCCATGACAACAGCCAGACGTAACCTCCTTAAACAGGGGCTGTCCGGTTTTCTTGTCGTAGATTGAAACCTTCCTGTATCCTGGAGGATTACTTTTTGGCGTATTCTTCACGTGTTCCGCCAGAAGCTTGAAAAGCTCTTTGTCTTCTTCTGCATTATTGACTGTATCCAGCGATACTTGGTCGGTTGCCGTGCCACCGGTATTACCCGAGGGGTTTGTTTCTGCCATCTTGGTTGGTTTTTGTTGGTTCAATGTAAAGGGACTACACTTCGTTTGCACACTACCATGTTTGAGGAGGAAAGTCAAGGGACTTCTCCTTTCTTTTCCCTTGAAGGAAAAGAAACAAAAGTTCAAGACCTTGATAAAATATCTCTAAAAATAAACAAAATATTACTAAACTCGCTAACTGTTTCACTCTGAGAGCTCGTTTTTAACGTAATATTTTGTTTATTTTTTTAACATGATATTTCAAACGGTTGGAGGATTTTAGTT
>CAZJZW010000003.1:0-18034 GCA_964550665.1 uncultured Candidatus Saccharibacteria bacterium | reverse complement strand
AAGTCAAGTATAGTATTTCCATGGTAAATCTATACATAGTCGGGACTCCAATAGGGAACCTCGGGGACATCACTCTACGGGCTCTAGAAACGCTTAAAAGCGTTGATTTGGTGCTTTGTGAGGATACACGCGTTACGAAGAAACTCCTCTCACACTACGGTATTTCTGTGCCAACAATGAGTTATCACGCCAACAGTAAACTCTCAAAACAAGATAAAATAATCGACATGCTTCGGGAGGGGAAGAGTCTGGCACTCGTTTCTGATGCTGGAACTCCAGCGATCTCTGATCCGGGTGTGATGCTTGTAAAAGAAGCAAAAGAGGCTCTGGGTGATGAACTGAAAGTCGTACCGATTCCTGGTGCTTCAGCCTTGGTTTCAGCGGTTTCTGTTTCTGGAATCCCTTCACCTCAATTTATTTTTTACGGATTCCTTCCACACAAAAAGGGAAGAGAAACTATTTTTAAAGAAATAGGTGAAAGTAAAAAAACTTCTGTTTTTTATGAATCACCTCATCGGATAATGAAAACTTTGGAATCTTTAAAATCACACGTATCGGAAGATAGAAAAATATGTATCGGCAGAGAACTAACTAAAATGTTTGAAGAAATCGTAAACGGATCGCCGGAAGAAGTCTATAATTATTTTTCTAAAAATCCTGACAAGGTAAGAGGTGAGTTTGTAGTTATTGTTGGATAAAAAATGTCCCACCGTTCTCGGTGGGACATAACATACTAGGAAGATTTCTCAGAATACCAACTTTTACCACAATGTGCACAAGAACATTCGAAAACATTGTCGTGCCAAGGTCTTCTTACATGACCTTCGTGTAGACAATTATTTTGGAGGTTAGATAGTTCTTCTGTAACTTTTTGAAGATTATTTCTTGCTTGAATAATACGTTCTTCTATTTCTTTCCTTTTTTCCGTGATATCCTCATTGAACGGTAATACTAGGGTTCCTGTTTCCATGGGACAATTTTTATTGATTATATAACTAGGATAATAAAAAGTCGAATATAAAAAGAAGCCCCGCATCTGCGGGGCTCACAACATTATTACCCTGGTGTACTGTTTGAGAATAACTCGATCCCATCAATTCTATCTTTGGAAAAGTAACCAAGATCTTTTTGCTTCGGCCTTCTCCAAATCCTTATCACTGTCCCGTACTTAGAGACACATTTGCTACAAATATTGTAGTGCACCTCTTTTTGGGTACTCGGCGGTAAACGGTTGTCAATTTGCATGGTGGTGACCCTCGATTCTCCTATGAGAGTCTCAGAACCACATTTTATGCACTTTGGGATAACAACTTTGTTTGGCACTGTCTCTGTTTTTTGTGTATGGAACTCTCACAGGCTGTACTCTTCTCCACAATCAAGACACTTGAATGTCGGCAGGCTCTTCGTTAAGTCCTCCTCACTGTTCCGGTGACCGAGCAATTTGCATTGCTTTTGGAGTAGATGAAGTTGGTAAAGAAGAGGTTGCTTTTCTTCTCTGTGTCGGTCCTCCATCCTTCTTATTGATTCTTCTAGGTCCTCTCTTTCGGCTCTCAAGTTTTCTGTGTGTGCAAGCGATGTTGTGCTCATCGTCTTAGTTTTAAATAATTCTACCTAAAATTTTCCAAAAGTCCAATCCTAAAATTTTCTCTCAAATGTCGAGTAATCCCCAGTTTAGGCTTTTAAAATAAGCTTGTTATAATCGTTGTATTACAAACAATCACGATACACTTATGCCTAAAGAAAAAACATTATTTTTTATTGGGATCTGGATTATTATCCTTTCTAATTTTATTGGCCTTCCGACAGAAATTAAAAATTATCTATTTATAGCGACAGCAATTATACTCATTATGATGAGCTACGTCTCTAGTTTTTCAAAACTTAGTGATGGAGAAAACTTTTTCCATAAAAAATCTACAACAGAAAAAACTGAGAAGAGCGTCGAAGTAAAGAAAGAAGAAAAAAAGGTTTACAGACCAATATCTTTTACTTCATTGAAACGAGAAGAAAAAGTTGTTGAGCCAGAGTCGACGATTTCCATACCTGATTTATCAAATCCTTTTGGAGACTCTACAAAAAGTTCATACGAACCAATTATAAAAGTGAGGAAGGCTCGAGTTAAACCAAGGCCAAAACAAGTCGAAGAAGAAATTCCTATCAAAAGTAATTTCAATTTAAATTCTGAGGAAGAAGACGTTATTGTTATTTCTAGTGACGGAGACGAAAGTCGTAATTAGTAAAATATGAATAAGAAAAAAACATTCCTAATAATACTGCCATTACTTATTATTCTGGGTGTTTTCTTTTTTATGCCGGGAAAAAACGTCTACGATTCAAAAAGTGTAATATTAAGTACAGAAAATCTAGATCTTCACGATATTTCTACTGCCAATGCGCTCAGTACTTTTGAAACTGTTTATGCAAAAACAGATATTTCAGCGGAAGAAGAATTTATTGCAACACACGTAGAAACCCCAGAAGAAGTGAAGGCTATATATATGTCTAGCTGGGTTGCAGGTACTCCAAGCTTCCGAGAAAAATTAGTAAAAATAATAGATGAGACTGAGATTAATGCCGTGGTTATTGATATTAAAGATTATACTGGAAAAATTTCTTTTATGATAGATGAAAAAACTTTCGACGAAATGAACTCGACAGAAAACAGGATTCCTGATGTTAAAGAATTTATAGCTCGCCTTCATGAGAAGGGGATATATGTGATCGGAAGACTTTCTGTTTTCCAAGACCCGCACCTTGTTTCTATTTGGCCGGAAGAAGCTGTAAAAAAGGGAACCGACCAAACACTTCCTTGGAAAGATCATAAGGGTATAAGTTGGATTGATGCTGGATCAGAAAGAGTCTGGGAATATACTGTTGATCTAGCAAAAGTTTCTTATGAGTATGGTTTTGACGAAATAAATTTTGACTACATAAGATTTCCATCGGATGGAAACATGAAAGATATTTATTTCCCACACAGTGAAGGAAAAGTTAAACACGAGGTGATGAAATCTTTCTTTGAATATTTACATGAAAATCTAAAAAATACTGACGTGATAATCTCTGCTGACATTTTTGGGATGACAACTACCAATACAGATGATTTAGGTATCGGGCAGATTCTAGAAGATGCATTAGCTAATTTTGATTTCGTGGCACCGATGGTGTATCCTTCACACTTTCCAAACAATTGGGCAGGGATGGCTAAACCGGCCGAAAAACCGTATGATGTAATATATAAGTCGATGGGTAAGGCGGTAGAAAGAGCGAAAGCGGCAGGTGTTAATCCCCTGAAGCTTCGTCCTTGGCTTCAAGATTTTGATCTCGGAGCAAATTACACAAAAGAGATGGTACAAGCTCAGATAAAGGCGACATACGAAGTAGGTCTGACATCTTGGATGCTTTGGGATCCTAAAAATATTTACACAAAAGACGCTTTAATTGTAGAATAGCTATATGAAAAAAATTGCAAAGATATCTAGTTTGATTGTTGTGGGAGTCCTGTTTTTTCTGGGGGGATTTTTCATTGGTTTTAACAACGTGCCTGAGGTTGAAAAAGTATACGGTATTTCTAATAAAGAAAATATCCCAAGTGACATATCGGATGCTGATTTTGCTGATTTTTGGAAAGCATGGAATATTATTAACGAAAAACATCCACAAGGTTCCGGTGTTTCTTCTCAAGAAAAAATCTGGGGGGCGATAAAGGGAATGGTGGAGTCCGTTGGCGACCCATACACTTATTTCTTTACCCCGGAAGAAGCAGCGGACTTAAATATTGATCTTTCTGGCGAATTCTTTGGTGTTGGTATGGAAGTAGGTGTTAGAGAAAAAAATCTAACAGTGATCACTCCGATCAAAGACTCTCCGGCAGAAAAAGCTGGTATAAAAGCCGGAGATATTATTATTAAAATCGATGATGAATTAGCAAACAAACTAACTGTTGATAAGGCGGTAGATTTGATACGTGGCGAGCGGGGAACTATCGTAATGCTTACTATTGCTAGAGAGGGGGAGAAAGCTCCGTTAGAAGTTTCTGTTACCAGAGATTTGATTAAAATTCCAACAGTAGAAACAGAATTTCGAAAAGATAAAGTGTTTGTTATACGACTTTTCGATTTCTCAAGAAACTCAGAAATTGATTTTGAAAAAGCGCTAGATGAATTTATTAAATCAAAATCAGATGATTTGGTGATCGATTTGCGAGGCAATCCAGGAGGATATCTTGGTTCAGCAATCAACATAACAAGTTGGTTCTTGGAAGAAGGGAAGACTATTGTTATTGAAAAATCTACAAATAGCGAAAACAACAACAATTTTAGAAGTAACGGTAATTTTATAAGAGGAGATTTTGACGTTGTTATCTTGGTTGATGGTGGATCAGCTTCTGCCTCTGAGATTATGGCTGGAGCGATGCAAGAGCATAAAGTAGCCAAGCTCCTTGGAACCCAAACATTTGGAAAAGGATCTGTTCAAGAATTAATAAATTTCAAAGACAAAACAGAACTTAAAATAACTGTCGCAGAATGGCTAACGCCAAACGGTCTTTCTATCTCAGAAAATGGGCTTACTCCAGACGTAGTACTTGAATTTGACGAAGAAATGTACAAGAAAAACAAAACTGATAACCAACTCGAGGCAGCAGCTAAACTCCTCTTAAGATAGAATAGGCTAGCAGAAATCTCTTTGTTGTGATAAAAATTACACATTGCTTTATAAATTAATTCAGTTTCAGGATGAAAGTTATATTCCTACAAAATGTTAAGAAAAAGGGCCTGAAAGGAGAAGTGAAGGATATAAACGAGGGTTACGCTCGTAACTTCCTCATTCCCGGTAAACTTGCCATAGAAGCTAGTCCTGAGGCTCTCCGTAAGATTGAAAGCCTAAAGAAAGGGAAGGAAGAGCATGAAAAGATAGAAGACAGTAAAATAGAAAGTTTGATTTTAAAATTGATGGAAAAGGGAAGTATGGTGATGAAAATCAAAGCCAATGAAAAAGGAAGTTTATTTAAAAAAATAACCAACAAAGATATCTCTTCATTTATTCAAAAAGAAACGGGAATAAATATCCAAGACTCGTACGTAAAGTCTCCTGATATAAAAGAGCTTGGTCAGTATGAGATAATCATCGGCAACAAGGGAATAGAGGAGAAGTTTAATTTAAAACTAGAGAGAGAATAAATAAAATCCCCTGCGAAGGGGATTTTATTTTGACTCAGATTTTATTTAAGCGTGAGGGATGATGTGAACAATTTTCTTTACAACTACTTTGTTGTCGAAATTTGTCTTTCTTGTCTTACCGAACTTAACAACTCCGGCAACCATTGCGTGAAGAGTGTGATCTTTACCCATATCAACATTCTTTCCTGGCATTACATCTGTTCCTCTTTGTCGTACGATAATAGCACCTGCTTTGGCATTTTCACCATCAGCAATTTTAACCCCAAGATATTGTGGGTTTGAATCTCTTAAGTTTCTAGCTGTACCGCCGGCTTTTCTATGTGCCATACTTTACTGATTTTCCTTTATTTTCTTGGCTTTAACAAGAAATCTCCAGAATTTTTACTTAAATAATAACGAGGGTTAGTATACGATATATGTGTATAAAATGCAAGTACCTAGCCGTATTTTATGCTTTAATATAGTTATGAAAAAGGAGTATTTAATCATAATTATAATAATCCTTGTTGGCTTAGCTTCTTTTGGGTTAGGTCGGATGTCAGCCCTAGAAAACGCTGGGGAAGAAAACAAAGTTGAGTTTATAGTCCCAGAACTTTCCAAGATAGATATGAGTTTTAAAGACTTGAGTTACGTAGCTTCTATAAACGGTACAAAGTATTACCCAAGAGGGTGCAAAGCGGTAAACAGAATCAGGGCTGAGAATAGAATCTACTTTAAATCAGGATCTGACGCTCAAAAGTCAGGCTACGGATACACAAGTTCTTGTTAGAAGACTGTGTTGACTTTAAACTAGTTTAGCTTAATCTAGTAGGTGAACTGAACCTTAAATCACCTCAGATGCAACCAAAGCATAAGCGTCAGAGACGCGCTCGTAATGTACTAGCAAATATCATAGACGGGGTTTTTGTAATGATACTTCTCATAGTATCGTTTGGGTTATCGTATGTTTCAGCAAAGATCTTCGAAAGAATTGTCGGAAGAGAAATATCTACTTCGTCAGGATTAGAGCTTTGTGTAATTTTAGCACCTTGGTTTTTAACCATCATCTATTCAAGATACTTCTATGTACACGGTCTAAAGAAAAGGATGGGAATATTAAAAGATCTTGGATTCTTAAAACCTAAAGAAAGAAAGGTTATCGCGAAACCGAGCAGTTAGCTCGGTTTTTCTTTTTCTTAATTTTATTAAAAACAATTTTATCCCAGGAAGTTTAGAGGGAAGAGGAGAATAGAAATTAATTATTTTATTTATTAGTTGAGGAATTTTTTTCTTGGGTGTTTTTGAGTAGGGGGTAGTGGTTTTTGTATTTGTAGAGCCCGGGTTTAAGATTATATGAGTGTCGCACAATATATCTTTCGCGACGTTCATTATTATTAAATAAGGCTGTTTATCAAAGCACCTCTTCCCCCTCCAACTAATTTTGAAATCTAGAAAACGATCTAACCTACATCTATAAATCTATTTTGACCTCAAACTTTTTTCTATCCCTTCCCCTCAGACTCGAACCCTGGGCAAAAACCTCCTCTAAAGATGAATTAGAGCTCATCAATTTTTTAATTTCATCAGGGAAGCCTGTAATCTTTTTTAGTAAATTCGAGGGAACTGACTTCTCTTTTGTTTAGTTAAGTAAAAAAGAAACCCATACACTGTTTGTGTACGGGTTCCGATTTGTCAGTAGTCGTGATTTTCAGTGAACTCAAGTTTCTCATTCGTGTTCGTCACCTTGCGTTCTTTGGCTACAGCACTCTTCTCAAACCCCCAAATGAGTAGGCTGGAAAATACCAATATCCCGCCAACAACCATCGATACATGAGCATTGAAACTACCACCTCCTCCAATTCCAGTAAGAAGAATGAGGAAGCTGAGCCCAAGTACTACAACAGTAGCGATATTAGACCACAGTTTCACCGGACGACCCGTAAAGACCATGATGAAGCACACGAAGGTAAATGCAAGCCACGAATACAGAGAAAGTGTAGCGGGAAGAAACCAGAAGCTGTCATTGAAATCAAGGCCACCAGAAGGGATATGCTCCCAGATGTGGAGAGCAAGGTGGAATCCGAAGAAACTAAGGATGGCTGTGGTGATGCTCATCAGTACTACCCAATATGGGGTTTTCATGAACTTTTCCATTGTGTGGTGCTTTGTTTGTTTCTGATTATATAATAGCATATTTATACCTTTCTGTCAATTTACTATACTTAAATAAAAAAAAGAACCCCAACCGTTTATCGGGGGCCGTTACCACTCTCGGAGTGGACATGTTGCAGTCTTTTCTCTACCCTAAGGGAAACTTCACCAAGAGTCCTTCAGCTTACTACTTGATGATTTAGCGATATTAGTAAGTTCCCTTCCCTTTAGAGGAGGTGGCTTTTTCTTTTGATTTTTACCAACAAATAAGTATACTTTTTCATAGACCTGAACATTATGATTAAATACCTCATAAGAAACCCAAGAATTGCAATTTTTCTTATCTGGTTTTGGTGGGTTACCTGCCTAATACTGATGGCTTACTGCTTTTTTGCAGAACATTGGATACTTGGAATAACGTCATTTGTGGCAGCTGTTCTAATCTCAAAACTCACAGTTTCTAAAACCCCTCCACCGAAAAAGTAGAGGGTTTTCTTTTTTATTCCCCTTTCTTTAAATCATTTGATTGAATCGGACTTTGGATCGGAGCTGGCTCCATATTTATTTCACCATACTTACTCTCATAAGTTTCCACCTGACCATTCATCCATCGTGAAATACTTTTCATAATTTGTGGTGTTAGTGCGTAGGTGTCTAAATTCTTTCCAGAAATAAGAGAAACCACAAAAACTTCTTTACCAAAACTTCCGAAAGATTGTTCACAAAATTTTTTTGGTAAATCATTGATATTTATTCGGATTAATTCTTCTCTAAGTATCATACATTTTTTATTATTTTTAAACTACCGCCCTATATCATACCATCTATATTTTTATTTTTTAATAAAGAAGACCCGTCGAGATGGACGGGTCAAAGTATTAACGTCTCGCATACAAGATAGTTTCACCTGTATGGTATCCGTCGATATATGCAGCAACTTTATCAGGATTATAACCATTCATTTGAAATGATCCGGGGATAATTTCAAAACCGACAGTATTAAGTAAATGCTCTTCTGGTATTTGTGCAAACACTGCTGCAACAGTCGGTATAAAGGTGTTATGACTGTCAAAAGGGTGATATGTTGAGATCTTGGTAATCTCAACAAGTTGGTTAATCTTCACCTTGCGAAGCATCTCTGGATTCCAGATGTAGGACTGTTTAAAGATATCCTTTTTCCGAACAAAATAAAGATCATGATTACTACACCGTACAAGTGGCTTTATTCGTAAAGATCGTGCATGAATAACTTCCAAGGATACTTTAGGAATCCAGATTCTGGACATGCTTTTGGTTTGTTTTAGGGTTGAAAAGATCTTCAGAATAAGATTACGACAAAAACAAAAAATGTCAATAAAAAGCTCGCAGTGGGGCGAGCTCTATTTTTTCTCAAACCTTTTTTGGTCTCGGTTATGGAATTTTTTCATTTTCATATCAAAGGCCTCTTGAAGTGAAATACCTTCACTGTTTGCAAGACACACTATGGCGAACAAAAGATCTCCAAGTTCAGCCTTTAATCCTTCTGTCTTCTCACCTTCTTTTTTCTTCTTGTGTCCATGAAGGTGGGCAACTTCTCTGGCGACCTCACCGAGCTCTTCTGCCATTTGATTTATAATTTCAAATGGCGGGAAGTACTTTACACTCAAGTTTGGGTTTGACAAAAGGTCATCAACTATTGATTGTACTTGGTCTAGATTGGGATTTTTGATTTTCATGATTGGTTTACTTTATTGTATTGTAGGACTTATTTGTGGTTTTTACAAGTTAAAGTTGTAACTAATAAGACCCCCTAAGAAAATCTTATTATGGATTTTATTTTAGTTTTGTATTGGTTGATATGGCTGGTAACCATCAATATAGCTTGGAATAGTTTGATACGGTAAATCACCCTGGAGTTCAAAATCTGTTGCCGATTCACCATTCCTGATTCTTTGCATATTTAGAACAAAACTATCCCAAATAAGACCGACAAAGACATCTTCCCAAATATATCTAGCAGGACCAGCTAAGTATCTATCCCAAAAGCTTGCAACCCCCGTCCAGACATATGAGATATTGTGTCGAACATCTTCATTGCCAGCAACATCTTCTTCAACATTAATCCCAAACATCCCGAGAGCAACAAGGATCAAAATTATTATGACTAACGTTTTAAGTCGTATAAAGCCGGCTTGTAAATTCATACAAATATTTTACCAAAGAACTATGATAACGCACCTTCTTTCCTGAGGATAATAATTTTATTTTCTTTACCTCTATTATATTCTCCCGTTTCGCCACTACTTTTTATAACTCGATGACACGGAATATCTTCACTATAATTTTTCTTTAATATGCTCCCCACAGCGCGGAATGCATTTTTACTTCCAGCTTTTTCCGCCACTTGTTTATACGAAAGCGTCTTCCCTTTTGGAATCTTTTTAACAATCTCTAAAACTCTTTCTGTGAACCTCATAAATATTATTTAAACATTGAGTCCGTTGCCTTCGGTAAGTAATCAAGCGGATTCAAGTACTGTGAACCTGCTACCACCGGAGTTGTGTACATTTTGCCTGGACATCCAGCACTCGGCCATGTTTTTACTGATACAAGAGACGCTGGCATAACTCCGATGTGTAAGTGCGGCGCTGTTGAATATCCTGTATTTCCACTATAAGCAACCAAGTCGCCTGTTTTTACTCTCTGACCTTTTTTCACGGTCGTAGATGTAAGGTGGTAAAACGTACTTGCTAACCCATTATCATACTTGATAAGCACCCAAACACCTGTACTTGCTCGTGGACACACCCCGTCTGTATCTCCTGTTCCAAGCACTTCTCCTTCAGCCATAGCAAATACTTTGTCGTTATTTGCACGTAAATCTATTCCTGCATGCTTACCCTGCCATGCGCCTGTACGATAGTTATAGAGCGTTGGAGAGTCTTCTGTGAGACCAAAACGCTGAGTAATCAAAACATAAGCAAGTGGCCATGCCAAAATGCCATTTTTGGGCTTTGGATATGAAGTTGGATCTAATTGAAATTGTATTTTTGATTCCAAATCTTGGAGCTCGGCCTCAAACTCCGCTCGAAGTTTTATTTTTTCGGCGATAATTTTTTGATATTCTGCTTCCTGATTTTTTGTTTCTTTCAAAAGAGTTTCTTTTTCTGTCTTATTTTTTTCTACAACCACTTTTTGTCCATTTACTTCTGTTTTATAAGTTAGTAATTTATCTTTAGCTTCTTCTTTTTGAGTGATTGTATCTGATAGGTTTTGTTGAATTAGTCTAAGTTCAAAAACATTTGCTCGAAGTTTTTCTTGAAAATCAATAATTTCATTTGTTTCGTTTAAGGCATCAGAAAAATTCTTCTGAGAGAGTAGTGCATAACTGACACTTTGCGAATCGAGCTCGTGCATTCTTTGAATACCGACACTGATAGCTTTTTTAGCTTTGTTGATAGATGTTTCTTTATCTCCTATTTCAATCTCTAGTATTTGAATAGAGTTGTTGGTGGATTTTATTTTATCTTCAGCTATTTTTATCTCGGTTAAAAGTTTTTTTCTTGTTGTGTCCAGATCTGACACGGCGTTACCAAGCGTGTTTGATTTTTGATTTATAACTTTAAGATCGGCTTGAAGCTTCTGAAGTTCTGTTTGTAAATTCTGCATATCTTCATTTCGTTCTTTTATCTGAGCTTCAAGTTCAGAAACAGACTGAGCAAATACACTTTGTCCATTGAAAACAAAGAGAAAGGCTACTACAAAAGATGTAACTATGAATTTAGTCATTACTCTTATAATACCTTATTTTAAGGACTTTATTGTGGATAAATATAAGTACTTGACAAACATACTTATATATGCTATTATATACTCAAACCAACCCATTCAGTCATGAAAAAGTACATCATCCTGCCGTTCCTTCTCATCTTCTGCTTCAGCGCCCCTACCCCAGCATCGGCCACGACTGTGACCATCCTAGGGGAACAAATGGAGGCGCCGGGTTTCGATCGGCCCAAGAAGCACAAGAAAGCTTACGGTGTTCGTAAGCAACCCAAGTTCCGTTCCTGCAAAAGTGCCAGGAAGAAAGTTCGTCGCTAAGCCCCACAGGCTCGCGAAGAAAGACCTCTCACGAACGTGAGGGTCTTTTTCGTTTTATGAAATCATTTCGCTTACTTTTTTATACGCAACCTTTAATCTTTCTAATGTTTCAGTCTTTCCAAGTATATAAGCGAGTGTGAATGGATCAGGAGATTTTTGTAAACCTGAAAGTGCAAATCGAATCGGCCATAACACATCTCCTCTTCCCTTTTCTTCTGCATAAGCCCAAACAGCAGACTTAACATTTTCCATTGAAGAAAAATCAGCGCCCTCTAACAGATTCTGAACATTTTCTAAATATGTCTTTGTCTGATACTCATCAGAATTTTTCCAAATCAAATCTTTTACGTCGTAATGAGGAAGTGAATTATACAATGCTAAATTCTCTTCTTTCAGATCACTGAATTTATGAATTCGCTCGAGTAGCGTCGGAAGTGCTCGCTCTAAAACATCTTCTGGCATCTTGGCGTAAGATCTAACACCAACCAAAATTTCTTCTTTTGGTCTTTTTAATAAGTATTGTTTATTAAACCAATTAAGTTTTTCAATATTAAACACCCCTCCTCCCTTTTGAACTTTTTCTAATTTAAAGTCTTTTATTAATTCTTCTTTTGAGAATAACTCTCTTTCATCCCCTGGATTCCATCCGATAAGAGCCATGAAATTTATCATTGCTTCTTTGAAATATCCAATATCCCGGTATTCCAAAGTAGCTAAAGCTCCATGACGCTTAGAAAGCTTTGTCTTGTCAGGCGCCAAGATAAGCGGTATATGCGCATATACGGGTCGTAGAAAGCCCAAAGCTTCAAGAATGAGGATTTGTCTTGGTGTGTTTGAAATATGGTCTTGTCCGCGTATAACGTGAGTTACATCCATTAGTCCGTCATCAACAACAACCGTTAGATGGTAGAGTGGATTTTCTAAATCTTTAGCAATAACAAAATCTCCTAAATCTGTTGTATCGACTTCAATATCACCCAATAAAACATCATAGAATTTAACTAGCTTTTTAGGATTCTTAAATCGAATAACCGAAGATCTCTTTCCTTCTTCCGTCGCTTCTTCGTCTGAAACATATGCATACCCTTCATCAATAAGTTTTTGAATATGTTTTTTATAAATTTCTGTTCGCTCTGATTGTCGATAGAATTCGTCATATTCAAAACCAAGCCAATTAAACGCTTCTACGATATCAGCTTCAAATTCTGGTTTTGATCTTTCTTTATCAGTATCTTCAATACGAAGAATAAATTTGCCACCGTGCTGGCGTGCAAAGAGATAATTATAAAGAGCAGTACGAACACTGCCGACATGGAATTTACCTGTTGGACTTGGCGCCATTCTTGTAACAACTTTTCTGTCTGACATATATTATTCTTCGTGAGTTAAAGCAATTTTCATAATCTCTTCAGCAATCTTATCTTCCGCATCAGGATGAACAAATTGTTTAGTTCCCTCTCTCATTTTATTTTTAATCTCTTCACTTTCTAAAATTCTCACAATTTCTGAGACGAAAATATGAGATGTTAGATTTTTTTCTTCGATAACCTGACAGGCTCCTGTTGCCGCATAGTTATATGCATTTTTCCTTTGATGATCTCCGTTTGACTGTGAGATAGGAACAATAATAGACGGAATTCCCCAAGAAGCAATCTCGGCGATAAATCCAGCTCCCGCTCGAGAGATGATTACATCAGCCACTCCCGCTGACATACGGAGTGCAAGTTTATTCAAATAAGGATAAATATTGTAACGCTTTTTGTTTGGATTATCTTTCAAAATTACATCGGCCAGAGCTTTCGTCTCATCAAAATTCTTTGTTCCGACTTGATGAATAATTTGATATTTATCTAAAAGTTCGGGAAGAGAATTTATCACAGTATCGTTTATAACTTTTGCACCTTGAGATCCACCGACAATCATTATTGTTTTAAGCGCTGTGTTTAGTTTTAGATATTCATACGCACCAACAGCTAAAGGTTCTCGTACATCTTTTCGTACAATGTTCCCAACAAAAGCAGTTTTTTCTTTTGGAAAATATTCAACTGCTTCTTTGTAAGAGACTGCGATTTTCTTCGCCCAACGTGATGACATTTTATTTGCCCGGCCTGGATATGAATCTGATTCATGGATAACGAGAGGTATACCCAAGAATTTTGCCGCAATAACGACTGGCACAGCCGGATATCCCCCTTTACTGAAAACAACATCTGGGAATAATTTATACAGAAGCATAATAGCTTTTATTATTGAAAAGAATGTTTTAATTGCATCAAAAATATTTTGAATCGAAAAATAAATACGGTTTTTTCCAGTTGGGAGTTCGTAGAACGTTATATTGGCATCATCAAGAGCTCGTTGATCGTAAGCTGAGTCAGAAATATAGATAAGCTCATGACTTATTATTTTTTCTTTAAGTGCAAGTTCATTCAAAGATTCTGCTACCGCTATCATTGGATAGAAATGTCCTCCTCCACCGCCTGTTAAAACTATTTTCATATATTTATTTTAGATTTTTGTCTTGAAATGTTTAATATAATACCAACCACTGCTAACGAAAACATAAGCGATGTTCCTCCGTGACTTACGAAGACCAGCGGAACTCCAGTCAATGGAAAAGCTCCAATACTTGAAGCAATATTCATAAAAGATTGGACTGAGAGTAGTATAACAAGCCCGACCACAATAAGTCTAGAAAAAGAATCTGGGGCGTTAAAAGCGATTTTCATTCCCCTTAAAGCAAAGGCTATATACAGAATAATAAGTAGACAGGCACCGACAAATCCAAATTCTTCGCCAATAACTGCAAATATTGAGTCCCCTTGCGGTTCTGGTAGATAGGTAAACTTCTGGATACTCTTTCCAAGCCCTCGACCAAAAATCTCGCCAGATCCGATAGCGATAAGAGACTGATTTAACTGATACGAAGTATCTTTAACATCATGAGCTGGATTAATGAAGGTCATAACTCTCTCTTTCAAGTAACCTTTTGTCATAACCATAACAAAGAAAATAAGAAGACTAATTCCAGCAACACCTAAAATATATTTCCAAGGAACACCCGAAGCCACAAGCATCGCTCCGGAAGCGACTACGATAAGAATAATACTTTTATGATCTGGTTGTTTAATCAAAATAGCCGTGATAATACTTAAAATAATAAAGAGGGGTAAGACTCCATACTTTAATTCTTTTGCTTTACTTTTTACCCATGAAAGCCAGCCGGCAAAATAAAATATGAAGGAAATCTTTAAAAATTCTACTGGCTGAAAACTCATACCGGCAATATCAATCCACCTCGTCGCCCCACCGTGCTTTTGTCCAAGTCCGGGTACAAAAACAAGTAATGTAAAAATAATAGAAGCAACAAAAAAATAAAAGGCATAATTTCTCCAAAACTTATACGGGATTCGAGAACAAATATACATAAGAGAAAGTCCAGCAAGCAAACCAACCGTCTGACTGAAAATAACTCCAGCGAACTTTGCTTCGTTTTTTGCCAAAACTCCAAAAGAAGCGGAAACAAAAGAAAATACCCCGAACACTAAAAGTGAGATAACAATACCTAAAAATATGTTGTCAATTTTTTCTTTATGTTCCATTTTAAATTTTAAAGAAGTGCGATAACAATCCCACTAACAGCGAAAACAACAGAAATAATCCAGTATCTCATCGTAATCTTAGCTCGAGACCAACCGATCGCTTCAAAGTGATGATGAACAGGCGCAACTTTGAAAATCCTACCACTTGGACCGTAGAGTTTCTTAGAGATGATTTGTAGGAATGAAGAAAGAGCAGTGAAAAATAATGGGAAACCAATAACCGGAAGGAGTAAAACTTGGTTTGTAAGAAAAGCCACGACTGTTAATGTGAGTGTGAGAGCGAGCATTCCGGTTTCTCCCATATAAAATCTGGCTGGTGGAATATTAAACCAAAGAAATGCCAATATCGCCCCAGCAACGACGGCAGAAAATGCAGCGATATCTATTTGGTTTTGGAAAAAAGCTATCGTCGCGTATGAAGCAAAAACTGTCGCCATCACCCCACCTGCAAGTCCATCAATACCGTCAATCACTCCGCTTGAGAAAACCCCGAGTGTAACTAAAATAAAGAATGGAATGAAAAACCAACCAAGCTCTATCGTGGTGTGAATAAAAGGAATTTGAATTGAACTTATTCCAAGTTTTGAAAAGAACCAAATACCGAAAGCACAGCCAACCAAGGCCACGAAAGAAAACATGAGCTTTCTAGGAAAACCATTTGCAAATTTTCCTTTCATAATAAATGAACACATCAGGTCATCAGCCAGTCCCCAGAGGGCGCCCAAGATAAGAGCGATGAAAGGAAGAAGTGTTTGATTTTTACTGACGAAATTTATTTTCTGTGTAGCAACGTTTGGGAATATCTCTGCAAGTAAAAATAGTATCCCAGCGCAAAGAACTATGCTCAGCCAAATAACAATCCCTCCCACTCGTGGAGTTTTTAATTCTTCATGAGAATTATTTATTTTTTGAAAATCTAAAGAAACGTCTCCCGGTCTTACACCAAACTTATTTACTGGCGCTTCTTCGTCGACCTTGTTTTCTTTTCTGGCAACTTTTTTCCAAAGTTTATATTTATAGAAAATATTTGTAAGTCCTGGGGTTATTAAAATACCCAAAATGAAAGTCAGGATTACCGGTAAAAAAAGTTTTAATAGGCTTAAATCCATATCTTATAATTGTACTTCATTTATAATTTTTAGCGTAGTACTGGATAATTTTTCAATATCAGTGAAGCGCTCGGAGAATGTAGAGCCTAAAACATTAGCGATAATAACCTTTCCTTCTGGAGTTTTAAAGGAAACTATAAGGTTCCCACCAGAGATATTCGTAAAACCAGTTTTTGAAGCAGAAATCCCCGCAACAAGTCCCACGTTTGGATTTGTATTGAGCGCATTATGCTCTGCATTACTAGCTGAGATAAACACTTTTGATCCAAAAGATGTAGAGGAGAAAATATCAGGATAGGTGTTTATTGCATAATCAAAAAGAGTAACTATCTCTCTTGAAGTGCTGTACCCTCCATTTCTTCCATCTGGCATATCGAGCCCTGATTCATTTAAAAATGTAGTTTGAGAAAGTCCGAACTCTTTTGCTTTTGTATTCATTAATGTAACAAAATTATTAACAGAATCTTCGCCCGCAAGACCTGACTTCTGTCCGATATGTGCCGATAAAGCTCGTGTGGCATCGTTTGACGAGGTAATCAACATAAAGCGAAGTAACTCATCTCTTCCCCACTTTTCGTCTGCCAGAAGACCGTTATCGCCTGTGAGACTCAACGCTTCTTTAGGGATAGTTATGGTTTCAGATTCACCGATATTCTCCATCGCAACGATAGCTGTCATTATTTTTACAAGTGATGCGAGAGGCATTACTCTGTCTGTTTCTTTACTATAGATTGTCTGCTTTGTGCTCGAATCCATAATCAAAATTGAAGAAGCTTTCACATCCAATGATTCAAAAAAATCATTGAGCCTAGTGTCTGTCATTTCTCGGGCAAGTTCCTCTTGTGTTTTTA
Organism: uncultured Candidatus Saccharibacteria bacterium; assembly: GCA_964550665.1. Classification (GTDB taxonomy): domain Bacteria; phylum Patescibacteriota; class Minisyncoccia; order Phycocordibacterales; family CSBR16-119; genus JAUPTX01. Next base: position 1,082 of record CAZJZW010000003.1, on the reverse strand, counting down.
AACTTGTTTCTTCAAATGAAGCCTCTGTCTTTGCTCCAAAAATATATGAGCATGCCAAAATAAGAGTCAGGAAAAGTACTGCAAGACTTTGTCTTTCACTTTTGGTAAATTCATCGGTTTGGTTATACTGCAGTATTTTCATTGGAAATTTGATCTACTTTTTCTTGTAAACTTTTTACCACGGATTCATAATCTGGGAGTTCCGAAACTTTTGAAACTCCAAGGTGGCTCAAGAGTTCCAAAGATGGAGTATACAAAGAAATCCTAGAATCTTTTGTATCTGTTACTTTGTCCACGAGACCTCGAATTTGAAGATTTCGTAAAATAAATCCAGAATTTACCCCTCGAATATAATCAATATCTGCTCGGCTTACCTTTTCTTTATATAAAACAATAGACAATGTCTCAAGCGATGCACGAGAAAGCTCTTTGTTTAATTCTTCTTTTCGAAGTTCTTCAAAGAACGAACTAAGTGTTGCTGATGTACCGAGAGCAACTTCTTTTTCATTCATAACAAGAGTTATACCTCGGTCTTCTAGAGTTTTAGCTAAAACCTCTAGTGAACTTTTCACTTCTTCTTGGCTTGCATCAAAAGCCTTTCCGATTTCTTTAAAAGAAACAGGCTCTCCTTTGTAAAAAAGCAGGGCTTCTATTTTTGAATCTAAACTAAGTTCTTTATGTTCCATATTTTAAATATTTGAAGATTCTTCTGGTAAATCATCTGTCTTCCTTTCTTGTTTTTCGATATTAATCTCGCCGGCGTCATCTTGAAATGCTTCCATAATCCCAGATCTTACTAATTCTAGCACAGCCAAAAAGCTTACGATAACGGTTACTCGTTCTTCTTTTTTACTGGCGAAATTCTGCCCTTTCCAAAGATCGTTGAAATTTGTCTTTTCAAAACTCTTCATAATTCGATCTGTTAAGTCGTCAATCATTTCTTTCAAACTTTTTACTCTCACAACTTCTACTTCTTTTAACTTTTCTTTTCTAGGTTCTGGTATGGCGGATATAACAGAAGACGAAAGCTCTCTCATGAGTTCTTTTGTGATTTGTGCATCAGGACTAAACACTCGCATTTC
>CAZJZW010000002.1:0-31661 GCA_964550665.1 uncultured Candidatus Saccharibacteria bacterium | reverse complement strand
TTTCCTTGTTTTTTGTGTGATGATCCCATTTTTTAGCTTCGAGCTTTTAGCCATTGGCCTTTAGCTTCTTGATTAAACTATTAATCATTTTCATAATCTCTTCAATTTCTTCTTCGATCTTTTTAGTTTCAAGGTCTTTACTATATCCTATTTCTCTTGCAATTATAATCTGCGTTTGTAACTCTGCGCATGAGCCGAGAGCAATAAGGAGAAATTGAATAAAACTTTTCTCTCCGGACCGTAATCTACCTTCTGCGATATTAGATGGAATCGAGACGGCGCTTCTCTGCATTTGGCTTGTTAGTCCGAATCGTTCAGAAGAAGGAAATTTATTTGTTAGGGAATAGATATCTTTAACAAGCGCCATCGATCTATTCCAAACTTGTAAATCTTTATATGATTGCATTTTGTTTTTGCTAATAGCTAAAGGCTAACAGCTACCTACTAATTCCTAAATGCTCATAAGCTTTTTCTGTTGCTGTTCGTCCGCGAGGAGTTCTTTCAAGAAGTCCAAGCCGAAGTAAATATGGCTCGATCACTTCTTCTATCGTTGCTTCTTCTTCGCTTGTCGCGGCAGCCAGAGTTCCGAGGCCCACCGGCCCACCGTTGAATTTTTCAATGATTGTTCGGAGTACCGCTCTGTCTGATTCAAAAAGTCCAAGCTCGTCTACTCCTAAAAGTTCCAGTGCTTTCTGTACGTTTTCTTTGGTCAGATCTTCTTTGTGTATTTGAGCGTAGTCTCGAGCACGTTTCAAGAAATAGTTTGACGTTCTTGGTGTAAATCGAGAACGTTTCGCTATCTCTTCAACCGCTCCTGTGTCAGCTTCTGTTCCTAAAAGACGACTTGCACGTTTTACAATTTCTTTCATTTCTTCGTGAGTGTAAAATTCAAGCCGGTGAACTCCACCAGAGAAGCGTGACCGAAGCGGGGAAGAGATGAGCGCTGGACGAGTCGTTGCGGCGATAAGAGTAAAAGGTGGAAGGTCGAGTTGGATGGTTCTAGCCGATGGGCCCTTACCGATGATAATATCGAGTACTCCTGACTCCATCGCAGGGTAAAGTATCTCTTCTACCATTTTATTTAGTCGGTGGATCTCGTCGATAAATAAAATATCACCAGGCGCGAGGTTTGTCAGGACTGATGCGAGGTCGCCAACTTTCTCTATCGCAGGACCTGATGTTATTTTCATTTGTTTACCCGATTCTTTGGCGATCAGGTGGGCAAGAGTAGTTTTTCCAAGTCCAGGAGGTCCGTGAAAAAGAATATGTTCAGGAACGTGATTACGTTCTTCTGCTGCTTGGATTAAAATTTTTAAGTTTTGTTTGATTTTTTCTTGACCAATATACTCGTCCCATGTACGAGGTCGCAATGTGTTATCTAAAAAGTTGTCATTCTTTATTTCTTCATTTTTAGGTGTATCGCTTGACATATTAGTTTTTTTATGCTAATCTTTAAAAGTAGTTAATTAAAGACGTTGTAAACATTATATCACTTTTGTGATTTTTTGTTTAAACATAAGGATATTTCAGGTTTTTACAGCAATGTAAGAACTTTATTTTATCGCCGTCTGACAAGAGTACTTTACAAGAATTGTGCTCGTGATATATTAACATCCCACTTTGATAAGGGTTTAGAAACCTCTAAGTAATCAGGCTCTGTCTCTATAACTTTAATAAGGACGCAATGGTTACCGCTTCGGCGGAGTTACTGCGGCTATCCTTTGAGATTTTATTACTTTTCTTCCTTGGAAGAAAAAGGATTATTTGGAGGTTTGTGGATCTTTTTAAAGTTTAAAAACAAAAGCCCGGCGCGAAGCGCCGGGCTTTTGTTTTACGCCTCTTTTACTACTTCAATCTCTTCATAAATATCTACTGCCTTCTTCACCTCTTCGACTGTCGTGATACCCGCTACAGCTTTCACCAAACCATCTTCTTTCATATCAAGTATTCCTTGTTTGTTTGCGATTGCTTTAATTTCGTCTTCACTTGGATTCATCGGCATGACGTCAATGATAGCGTCGTCAGATAAGATCGCTTCAAAAATACCTATACGTCCTTTGTATCCGATATTGTTACATTTTTCACATCCAACCGGTTTCCAAAGTTCTATTTTCTGATCTGCTTTTACTCCATAAGAAGCTAAATCTTTTCCGAGAGTTTGTGCGCCAACTAAAACTTTTCGGATAATTTCTTCTTCTTCTTTTGTCACTTCTCTTTTTTGTTTGCAGTGAACGCAGAGTTTTCTGACGAGTCTTTGAGCGATAGAAAGAGATAAGGCAGAGGCTAGGATTTTTGGGTTTACTCCAAGATCAATAAGTCGTGGAACAGCTCCAGCAGCGTTGTTGGTGTGAAGTGTCGAGAACACCATGTGTCCTGTTAGAGAAGACTCGACCGCAATCTTAGCTGTCTCGCCATCTCGGATTTCTCCGATCATGATAACGTCAGGGTCTTGTCGAAGTGCGCTTCGAAGCCCTTCAAGGAATCCATAACCTTTTTTATGATCGGTTTGTGTTTGAGTGATACCTTCTAGGTGATATTCAACAGGGTTTTCTATAGTTAGGATTTTAATTTCTGGAGAATATATTCTTTGAAGAAAAGTATAAAGACTTGTTGTTTTACCTGAACCTGTCGGACCAGTGATGATAATAAGTCCATTTGGTTTTGCAATTTCACGTTCGATGATGCTAAAAAGTTTTTTCTCAATACCAAGTTCTTCCATCGGAACCATGATTGATTGAGGATTAAGAAGTCGCATCACGATTCCTTCGCCGTACGCTCCAGGGATCACAGAAGTTCTCATCGAAACTTCGTATTCGTTAAGCCAAATAGAAAATCTTCCATCTTGAGCTTGGTTTTTTGAAAGCTTCAATCCTGAAACTAATTTTATTCTTGAGTTGATAAGGTTGTAAGTTCTTTCATCGAGTTTTAAAACCTCATGTAATATTCCATCGAGTCTGATTCGCACTTGAACATGATCTTCTTCTGGCTCGATGTGAACATCAGAAGCTTTCAGAGCGATTGCTCCTGCGAAAATAACTTCAATAATTTTCGAAACTTTATGTGTTGATGTTGTGTCAGAAATATTTTGAACTTCTTTTTCAATATCTTCAAGTTTTTTTATTTTCTCTGCAGTTTTTAAAAGTGTTTCTCCAGAAATACTGAGGCTCCCTGCTTTTAATTTTTCCGCTTGAGAAACTTCTCGGTATCTATCCCAAACTTTCTCTAAACTTTTTTTGGAAGCCATGAAGTAGATTACCTGGTAGCCTTTTCGCTCGAGTGTTTTTTTAAGATTAATCACTTCCATTCTCTCTGGAGCATGAACAGCGATCAAAACTTTTTTTGCAGCAATATTAAAAGGCGCGACTTCGATTTCTCTGGCTTCTTCTTCTGGTACGGTCTGAAGTGCATCATTTTCAATCACAACTTTCGTTAAGTCTATGTAAGGAATGTGGTATTTTGTGCTGGCCAGAGTTTTAGCCAAATCTTCTTCTTCGTTAATACGAAGAATCTGGATTTGTTTTTGTTGTTTATCTTCGTTAAATAAGAGCGTCATACCAGAATATTATATAGTAAGTCAAAAAAACAGCCTATTTTATAAGGGGAAAATCAAAAGGCAGAGCAGGGGTAACCGCTTGACAAAAGTCCTCGAATATGCTATATTGTATGTAGAAATGAGTCTTGGACTCAGACAATCAGAAACTCAACAAATCACGATAAAACCCGAGAATCATGAAACAGCTCCTTGTCATTTTCTTCGCGTTTATGATGCTGGCTAAGCCAGTATCGGCGCAACAATCGGACCGCAAGTCCGTTACACCGATTGAATTCAAGAGCAAGGCACAAAAGAACGTCATGCTCAAGGAATTCAAGCATGCATTGGAAACATCCAAGGCATATGCATACACCAACTCATTGGCAATCGACGGAACTAAAATCCCTCTGAAAGGGAAAGCGTTCGAGTCGATGTTGACCGAGCAGAACACCGAAATGAGGTTTTCCTCAAATGTGGGACCCGGAACTCACACCCTTTCAGAAGTCTCTTCTGCGGGTACTGTGACCGAGGTAGTGCTTCAGGATACCATCCTGGAATATGCTATTTTGGACCTTTCGAACTGGGTGCGCATTGCATCAGAGGACGAAGGAGATCTTGGTTTCTTGCTCCAAGCCAATCAGGTGGGAACGAGTCGCATCTTTAAATCCTTCGTACCCTCTGAAGAGGTTGAAGGAGGTGCTGCAGCTTCAGCTGGTTCAACTGGGGCGGAGAAATCTGCAAAGGCTGACACAACGAAGTCCGATCAGGTGGGAACGAGTCGCATCTTTAAATCCTTCGTACCCTCTGAAGAGGTTGAAGGAGGTGCTGCAGCTTCAGCTGGTTCAACTGGGGCGGAGAAATCTGCAAAGGCTGACACAACGAAGTCCGACAGCACTTATACTCCAGAGCTTGTGCGCAAGGACAACCTTGGAAAACGTGATGTGCTCAGTTTCTACAATCCGACAACGGGTATGTATGAAGTGGCATATGACGGGCGTCGTTCACGCTGGCCTTATCGTAACGATATGTCGTGGAAAACCCGCAATGGTTTTTACGATGGTGGCTGGGGTTTGGTAACAACACCTATAATGGCGTCGACTTACTATCCTTACTACACTCCTGTGTATGGAGGTGGTTGGGGTGGTGGCTACGGCTATGGCGGTTGTGGTTTCTCTGCTGGCTTCGGTATCAACTTCGGTTGGAGCTCAGGCTGTGGATATGTCAATAACAACTTCTGTCAGCCAAACTACGGTTACGGTGGATCTAGTACATCATTTGTTTGGACAGCGAACGGAATCACCGGTATCAACTGGCTCGGTTCTGGTGTTGGCTGGAGTCCTGCAGGATATGGTGGTGGATATAACAATGGTTACGGCGTATGGAAATCCAACGTCGTCACTGACAACTCCGCTGTAGAAACAGAACAGGATTACGAATTGGCTTCGGCTGACGAGAAGTCCTTCGCTGTTCCCGCCTCTGGTAACAAGTCCCTGCGGACTGAAAGCTTGATGGATATTGCTCCAACGAAAGATCTGACGGCGTCGTCTTCAAAAACAACGCCACAGACTAAAGAAGGACGGATCGACCCGCCTATGGCAAGTCGTGACATTCCTTTGTTGAAGCTTCCTGCTTCTCATTCATCAACAATTGGTGGACGCACCGCTAGTAATAGTGGAGCCAAGCCAGTAAATGATGATAGGAGTAGTGTCACTCTTCCGCGTTCTCATGGTGCTACCAAGCCGGTCAAACCTGCTGGAAATAGCAACAATGAGTTCGCTTCGACTAGCAGTAATCGTCGCCAGGGAAACAATTCAGTGCAAAGTGCACCGAACACAAAACCTGGTAGCGGTATGAGTTCTGGTCGTGTGGCTAACACACCTTCTCGCGGTAATAGAAATGGTCAAGTGAGCGTCTCTAGTAATAGGGTGCAAACTAAGCCAAATCGTAACCAGGGAAGTATGAACAACACTTCGGTTTACGGAAACACGAAACCTTCACAAAGGAATGGTGGAAACGTTAATCGAGGAGGTGGTTCAAAGCCGCAGATACAACAGCGAGGGTCACAGCGCGGAGGTGCTCCAAACGTCAGTGTTCCACAAAGGACACAACAAAGGAGTGCTAAACCGATGAGGTCAGCACCACAACAGCTTCAAGCGAAGCCCATGCGTCAGTCAAATTCTGGCCCAAAGCGTCGCTAACACGAAGAAAATAGTGAAATCCTCCGGATTTGGAGGTCGGGGAAGGCGCAAAGCCTTCCCCACATTATTAAGTTTTTGATAGAAATATCGAACATTTAAAAATGTTTTTAATAAAAACCCTTTATTTATAAGGTTTAAATGGCTGATTTGAAGAAAATAGTACTTGACAAAAGTTTTGTAAAGTGCTATAATATACTTGTTATAAATTAATAGACCTGTGAAAAACAGGACACACAATATATGAAAAATACAATCAAAAAACTAAATATTTTCGCATTCGTACTGGTGTTCTCTTTCTCTGGTTTATTTGCTAATACTACGCATGGTGCAACATATTGGAACGGGTCAGAATTAGTGGACATTGATTTCGGCGGCGGTTCATCTAATAACGGAAACAACGACAATGATGATGACGACGACAACGACAATGATAATGACGGAGACGACCAAGTCTCGACATATTCTGCAACAAGTATCGATGAAGATTCTGCAAAACTTCAAGGAGAAGTTACAAACGGAAGCAATGTAGATGTTTGGTTTGTTTTAGATGACAATGACTCAACACCTTCTTGTTCAGACGATGACCTCGAGTACAGTGTTTCAGGAGATTTTGATGACGGAGATGAATTCTCTCGAACAGTTTCTGGACTTGATTCAGATGAAACATACTATTTCCGAGCTTGTACAAACGATAGCTCTGGTTCTGTAAGATCGTTTACAACAGACGATGACAATAATAACAACGACAATGATGATGACGACGATGACAATAATAACAATGGAAATGGAAATGGAACTCAAGATGATGTTACTGCGATCACTTCATATGCCACTGGCGTAAGTACAAACATGGCTTACCTAAATGGGCTTTCTATCATCAATGATGGTGGAGCAGGTAACTCTTGGTTTGAATATGGAGTAACGACTGCAATGGGAAATAGAACTCCAAATCAATCCATTGGAACAGGTTCACATAGTATTTCAAGACAAATACTAAACCTATCTCCAAACACTTCCTATTACTTCAAATTTGTTGTTCAAAATGACGAAGGAACATTCTATGGTGATATTAGAACCTTTAAAACAAGTGGCTATACAGCGCCTACTAACACTGGTTCAACAACTCCAAAACCACCAGTTACACCAAGTGAGCCAAAGCCAGAAACTCCAGTTGTTACTACGGTAACTAACGAAAATTTCTTAGCGCTTGATATTAGTTCTAATGTAGATAAGGTTGAAGTAGGAGATACTATTACCTATACGATCTCTTACAAGAACATGTCTGGAAAAGATCTAAATAATGTAACAATTCAAGTCGAGCTTGCAAAAGAAACTGAATTTAAAAGTTCAACTCTAGGTGTATATTCAAAACCAAGTCATACAGTAGTGCTTTCTATTGAAACATTACCGAAAGACATAAAAGGAGAATTCTTTATTGTGGTTAATGTGCCAAAGGCAGCAGGAGCAGAAACTATTCTTATCGCTTCGCTTTTAGGTGTTCACGATCATCCTACAATCTCAGGAACAAAAGTTGACTCACTAAGTTACTCAATTATTGCAGTTGTTGGAGGAAATCCTAACCAATCTGCAACTTCGATATTTGCAGGAAAATTCTTCCCAACTTCTATTGTTGGATGGTTACTGATTGTAGTTGTTATCTTCATGATCGTACTTATCGCTAGAAAATTATCTAAAGATAAGGAAGAAAAAGAAGAGGAAGAAAAGAAGGAAGATGGAATTAAAATAGCTAAGTAAATTGCTAATAAAATAGAAACAAAAGCCCGACGCGAAGCGTCGGGCTTTTGTGTTAAAATAGACTCATGGAATACATAACAAACTCTCCCAATGAAACTAAAAAAGTGGCAGAGGAGATTATAAAAGATATTATTTCTAGGCAGAAAAAAGGTCCCATTTTTGTTGGGCTCGTGGGGGAGCTGGGCGCAGGAAAGACTACTTTTATGAAAGGCGTCGCAGAGTTTTTTGAAGTACAAGAAACTATCTTAAGTCCGACATTTGTTATTCAAAAGATATATGAAATAACCGAAGAAAATAGACATAAGGAAAATCACGAGTTTAAAAGATTGGTTCATATGGACTTATACAGACTAGAAGATGAGAAAAGTTTAGAAGCTATAAAATGGGAAGATTATAAAAATGATAATTCAAATATTTTGTTTGTAGAGTGGCCGAATCAGATTTGGGAAAATGCACCAGCCGGTATGATAGAAATAAAAATCGAGCACGGAGAAGGTGACGAAAGAAAAATAATATATTAAATATGCCTGACTTAAAAAATAAAAAAAGAATAGTTTTACTTGATACACATGCGATTATTCATCGCGCTTATCACGCCTTGCCTGATTTTTCTACCGCCAGTGGCGAGCCTACCGGTGCGCTTTACGGACTATCTACGATGATTCTCTCTATCGCAAGTACTTTGAATCCAGACTATATTATTGCTTGTTACGATATGCCGGGTGGAACATTTCGAAGTGAGCAGGCTTCGACGTACAAAGCAAACAGAAAGAAAAACGACGACGAATTAAATGATCAGATAAAAAAGTCGAGAGCACTGATGGATGCATTTTCTATTCCGTATTACGAAAAGAAAGGGTATGAAGCTGATGATTTACTAGGAACACTGGCTGAGATTTTAAAAAAAGACAACGACAACGAAGTGATAATTTCCTCAGGTGATATGGATACCCTTCAGCTTGTAGATAAAAAACAAGTCCAGGTTTTCACCTTAAAGCGTGGTCTTACTGACACTGTTTTGTATGATGAAAAAGCAGTGAAAGACCGGTTTGGTTTTGGTCCAAAAATGTTGCCAGACTATAAAGGTCTTCGAGGTGATCCATCAGATAACATAATCGGGATTGTTGGGATTGGAGAAAAAACAGCGACAACACTCATCACAGAATTTGGAAGCATTGAAGATATCTATAAAAAATTAAAGAAGAGTAAAGAGGCTTTCAAGAAAGCTGGAATCACCGACCGAATAGTTAAGCTTCTCGAAGAAGGAGAAGAAGAAGCTCTGTTTTCAAAAACGCTAGCGACTATCATGCGAGATGTTCCGGTGGAGTTTTCTTTACCAGAAAAACACTGGAAAGAATCAGTGGATTTTAAACATATTGAAAAAGTTTTTGAAAGATTTGAATTTAAAAGTTTGGGTAGCCGGTTTAGAAAAGTGATAACCGGAGAAAATACTCAAGTTGAAGCTATAGAAGATCAGCAGGAAACGCAAAGTGTTAGCGATGAAGAACTCCGAAAAGTTTCTATTGCACTTTGGCTTATTGACTCTGAAAAAACCAATCCAAAAATTGATGATATTTTAGACTTTGCAAAAACGAGAAGTTTTGATGAAGCAAAGAAGATTATTTGGAAAGAAGTGAAGAAAAGAAATCTTGAAAAAGTTTATGAAGAAATCGAAGCGCCGATCATTCCTGTGATTAAAAAAATGGAAGACCGAGGAGTTCTACTCGACACAAAATATTTAAAAGTTTTAAGCAAAGACTATCACAAAAAATTAGATGTTTTAGAAAAAGACATTTATAAAATAGCTGGTGAAGAATTTAACATAAAGTCTCCTAAGCAACTTTCAGAAATTTTGTTTACTAAAATGGCTCTCCCGACGAAGGGAATTAAAAAGTCAGCTAGCGGAGGATATTCAACAGACATTTCTACTCTTGAAAAACTAGAAGATGAATATGAGATTATAAAAAAAATAATGGATTTTCGTGAACTTCAAAAGCTTCTGTCTACTTATATAGATGTGTTGCCGGACTTGGTAAGAGAAGATGGGCGACTTCACGCAGAGTTTATTCAACACGGATCTTCGACTGGTAGATTTTCTTCGAACAATCCAAACTTGCAAAATATCCCTACACGAAGTGATCTGGGTCGCGCTATAAGAAATGCTTTTGTCGCAGCACCCGGCTTTAAATTTGTTTCATTTGATTATTCTCAAATCGAGCTTCGGATCGCGGCGATGTTTGCCGGGGACGAATATATGATAAAAACGTTTAATGAAGGAAAAGACATTCACGCGGCAGTTGCAGCAAAAGTTTTTAATGTAACAGAGGATAAAGTAGATAGAGAAATGAGACGAATGGCAAAAATCATAAACTTCGGGATTCTCTACGGAATGGGAGTTTTAGCTTTAAAGAAAAATATTGGAACAAGTAAAGAAGAAGCGCAAAAGTTTTATGATGAATATTTTGAGCAGTTTGGTTCAATCAAAAATTATTTAGATGATACGAAAAACTTTGTTAGAAAGTTCGGGTATACAGAAACACTCTTTAAGCGACGGCGTTACTTTGGAGGGATAAACTCCACACTTCCATTTATTCGTGCGATGGCAGAGCGAATGGCTATCAATGCGCCGATACAGGGGACTTCTGCAGATATTATCAAGCTTGCAATGAAGATGATAGATGGGCGAATCGATAAGGAAGGCTTAAACGACAAAGTTTTCCCGATTTTACAAATTCATGATGAACTAATCTATGAAATAGAAGAATCTGTCGCAGAGAAAGCCTCAAAGATTATCGAAGATACGATGGAACATGTGTTAGAAAATTCTTTTATTAAATATATTCCAGAGGTTCCTCTTAATGTGAATTTTGCGATAGGGAATAATTGGGGAGAGCTTAAATAAGTTTTAACCCTTCTAAATTTGCTAGAAGAAAATATTTGGTATAATGAAGTTATGGAAAAAAATAGCGTATCACATTTAAGTTCATATTCGATTTCAGTTTTTGCCCTAGGGCTTTTCTTAGGAGTTTTGCTCGATATTTTCTTCCCAATGAGATTTATGGCTGAACCTTTGAATCAGTATATTGGTCTGGCATTAGTAGTTCTTGCTACATTGGTTATCTATTCTGCAGAAAAACACGGCGAGGAGTATTCTCACAAGAGAAAATCGAAGAACGTGGGACACGTAGATGATTTTAGTAGTGGACCATACAAATATACTCGAAATCCTAAATATCTGGGTCTTAGCTTCCTTTTAATTGGTCTTGGGCTTATTTTAAACACTCCTTTTATTATCGGAACATCAATCCTTTCTGGAATTATCGTTAATATATACTTTTTAGGTAAAGAAGAGGCTCTTCTTGAAGAGAGACATGGTGACCTGTATAAAGAATATAAGAGTAAAGTGAGAAAGTGGTTGTAGTCTAAAAAAGGCGATGATATACGTATACTCTGGGAAAAACTTTGAAAATAAAAAGAAAGCGTTTGAATTAGATTTCAAGCGCTTTTCTCTATACGACAAGGTTTATATGGATGAAAATACGTTTAATATCGCGGAGTTTGAAAACTATATAGAAAGCCAAAGTTTGTTTGGGACAAAAACCGCTCTTATATTAGACTCTGTCTTATCTGACGAATCTAACAGGTCTGTTATTTTCAAGAAAGCTAAAGAAATTGAAGGCTCAGAGAACGTTTTCTTCTTTCTCGAGTCTGGTCTGACCAAAACAGACCTGAAGCCTATTGAAAAAAAGGTTAAAAACATTAACTTTTTTGATGTCACCTTAAAAAAGGATGATAAATTCAATATTTTCTCTCTAACAGATGCTTTTTCTAGAAAAGATAAGAAGCAAACTTGGGTTTTACTTCAAAAAGCTTTGAAAAACAATGTTCCAGCGATGGATGTGGCAAATATTTTAATTTGGTCTATAAAAAACTTGATTTTAGTGAAAGGAAAGACTTCCAGTGATGAAGATATTAAAAAAACAGGTCTAAATCCTTTTGTTTTTAAAAAGACAATCGGAGCTTCGAAGGTTTGGGAAGAAGAAAAGCTTAAAAATGCTTTGAAAAATCTAGTATTTTTATATCACGATGATCGTCGAGGTGAAAATCTGGCTACAGATCTAGAGCTTTTTATACTCAAGACTCTTTAAATAAAAAAACCTTACAAAATAAGGTAAAAGTGCCCCAAAAATGCGAAAGACCCAAACTAAATAAAATACGTTCAGGTCTTTGCTTCATCTAAAATTGTCGCCTATAACGGCGTGTGACGAATGGTTACGTCTAGGAAAGAACAAACTTAACTTCTTCAAATGTACAAATCCACGTTTAGTAGTCCGTCGACTAGATTCTATTTAATTGTTTTTCGTTCCCCTGTACGAATTTGATCAGGCTTTTGCTGTTCGAATGTTTGCGAGAATATGATGATACTTAATTTATTGTGGACCCAAAAAGTGGGCGACTATGTATCTCTTAGTTCTTCTAAATCCTCGAACGTTTTTATTATACTTCTAAAGGACATAAAGGACAAAATGTTTTTTGTGGATAACTAAGGTCCTCTTACTTTTTTCTTAGCAAAAAAGTAAGCAAAAAGCCAAGACGCGGAAAAATATATTCTAAAATTTATTCGATTTTGGCTAAGAAACAGATGAACTCCTATGTAAATAAAGTGTTTAGACACTTTATTTACATAGTCAAACAGCATCAGTTTCTAAAGCAAATCAAATAAATTTCTTAACGATATATTTTAAGCGTCAGAGGATTTGATTCAACTAAAAAATCCCTTGCGGGATTTTTTATTTGGCCCCTACTTAGTTAAATCTTTTTCTGTTTACCACGATAAGGAGTACGAAGATGAGAGCTGTCAGGGACATTACTGGAATATCAATGTATCCAAACTTCGTAAATAGTTCTTGAAGACAAGATGGGCCGACAGCAGAGCAGTCAAAGATCTCACTATTTGTTGTTCGTGAGAACACGTGGAAAGCGGCAACTATAGCACCGAGGAAAGCCAATGTACTTATATATTTCCAAACATCTTGGCTTGTTTTTTTAACGATAGCCACAAAAGATATTATTGCCAAAGAGTAGATTGCGATTCTTTGATACCAACACATAAGACATGGTAGATAGCCGATAACTTCAGAATAGAATAAGCTTGCCACCATTGATCCAGCCATTACTATAAAGACCAAAAACAAAGACTTATCACTAAACCATTTTGCCAAAGGCCCTTTATCTTTAGTAAAAATCATTACTAAGAGCAAAACAGAAACGATTTGAATAAATAGTGTACCAATACTGAGTAAAATATTTGTTGTATTTGCTAGATTTTCCATATTAACTTAGGGGTGCCTCTGAAGATGTATTTTTTTCTAGGTCAACTTCCTCTGTTGGGTTTGCAGGTAATGTTGCCTCACAAGCTGTTTTCTCTGCGAGAGCTTGTGGTGTTTGTTCCCCTGTAAGTCGTGTTCCGTCAGCAAAGATCCATGTCGGGTAACTTTGGATTTGGTTGTCTAAACAAACTTGTGTTTGACCTTTTCCATCTGGAGTAGAACATTCTACATAAGGAAGTAATTCACTCGATTTTCCAAAAGCTTTCTTTTGGTTATTACAATGTGGACACCAAAATGCACCATAGAACTTTGCACCTGCTTCTCCAAGACATGTTGCTAGGGAGTTGTATTGTCCTGGTTTACCAGCCTCCTTGTTACTTGATTGTTGCAAGATAACAAGTCCGATGATTGCTGCTACGGAGATAACGATTACTGAAATCAATGTTTGTTTGTTCATTTAATATTTAAGATTACCTGCTAATTTCTTAATTTTATGTTTTTTAGAGGTGTTTGGCAAGAAAAATAAATCTCACAAAAATCTATAATTTTTATACCCTCGGTTGGAATCGCCTCTCCCTTTGGTCGAAACGCTCCATTTTTATAATCGCTTCACTCTTTAAAAATGGGCGCCTTCGGTTCAATTCCTCCCTCGGAAATCAATAAGAAAAATCTCTAACTAAAAAGTCAGAGATTTTTCTTATTGTCCCCTCGGTTGGAATTGAACCAACGACCGTCTCCTTAAAAGGGAGCTGCTCTACCAACTGAGCTACGAGAGGATGTTTTTTCACCGCACTGAGCGGAGCCTGTCTCGCCAGAGCAGATGCGTCGGCGGAAGAGGATACTTTAAAATCTCAAATAAGAGATTAAAAATACTATACGAATATACACAACTTTTATCTTTTGGTCAATTGGTGTAATATGCTTCTAATGAAAACAGAAAATATTTTAATTCTTCATGACATCCGAAGCGCTCAAAACGTCGGAGCTATTTTTCGTACGGCTGACGCGTGTGGAATTTCAAAAATATTTTTATCTGGTTACTCACCGATGCCCACGGATCGCTTTGGAAGAAAGAGAGGTGATATTGCCAAGTCAGCTCTTGGCGCCGAAGAATCTATCGCTTGGGAATTCTCAGAAAATATAATAGAGACTTTAAAAAAACTTAAAGAAGAAAATTTTAAAATCATTTCTATCGAACAAACAGAAAATTCTGTCGACTATAAAAAGGTTGTGATAGGGGGGAAAAATGTTTTTATCGTAGGAAACGAAGTTATGGGAGTAGAGAAAGAAATGTTAGAGCTCTCTGACGTTGTGGCGGAAATACCAATGAAAGGGAAGAAAGAATCTTTAAATATTTCTGTGGCAACTGGTGTCGCACTTTTTCGAATTTTAAATATTTAGTTTCCCGAAGGATTTGATTGTGGTATAAACCCTGGACTACCTATTCCTGTCGGAGCAGAGATAATCGGAGTTGTTCCGCCACCTCGCTCTGGACCCCCTGTGATAACCCAAAGAATAAAAAGTCCGAAGAACATAATCAGAAACCATTTTAAAACATCTACCATCATAAATTATTTTTTCTATTTATTTTCTAAAACTTGATGAACCGGACAAAAGTGTGCACTTCTACCTCCGACTACTTTCCTTATTATAACACCGGTACAATTTTTCTTCCCGCACCGCTCTCTGTTTTTTCCATAGACATTGTGTTTGTTTTGGAACTTACCTTTTTCTCCGTGAATGTTTCTATAATCCGACATCGAGTCTCCGCCAAAATCTATTCCTTTTTCTAAGAGTGGCTTCATCGAAAGAAACATCTTTTTCACTTTTTCTTCTGGGATGTTTCTCACAGGTTCTTCTGGATGAATACCCGAAAGCCACAGCATCTCGTCAGAGTAAATATTTCCGATGCCAGTGATTAAACTCTGATCCATTAAAACATTTTTAATTCTTCCGTTTGGTTTCTTGCCGATCTTTTCTTTAAATAGATTGTAATTCATCAAAGGGTTAAGAGCGTCTACTCCCAAATCTTTAATATGTTTCGCAGTTGAGTCGTCTGTTTTTATGAGTGTTACCTTTCCAAATTTCCTTGAATCACAAAAAGCGAGATGCTTTCCATTTGTAAAATGAATTAAGAAATGGATGAATCTGTTATATGGGTCTTGAAGGGAAGTGTCTTTCTCTGGCCACCACGTCCAGTTATGGTGAGCCTCTCCGTCTTCTTGTTTACCAATTCTGTATTTGCCGAAAAGAAGGTGACCTGTCATTTTCATGTGGATCAGGACTGTGTAACCGTTTGAAAGTCTTATGAAAATGTTTTTACCGTGTCGCTCTGTTTTTAGGATTTTTGCTCCAACAACATTTTTTTGGAAGCTCTTCCAAAAAGCCAGATTTTTTATTTCATCTTTTCGGGCGTGGTTTTTCTTTGGGAGATCGCTCCAAACTTCTTTAATAATTAAACCCTTAACTGTCTGGTTAAGACCTCTTACAGTTGTTTCAACTTCTGGTAATTCTGGCATAGTGTGTTTTGATTATAGTGACTACTTTCTTAAAAAGCAAAACGCGGATCCCTGATGTGGGATCCGCGCTCTTGCCTGTGGGGACGTTTATGCCTTCTTGGCAGTTGTCCGCATTTGGCGCGCCTTTTTGTTCTTCGCCTTGTTGATGCTTGGAGATCCTCGAGCTTGCGGGTTATCCATGGTTTTCATCTGCTTTGGCGAATCACTTGTGCGACTCCCAGACATTCTAACAGATGTGTTTTGGGATTTCAACTATTTCCCTAGAATCTTCAAAGCCTCTTTTATTTTTTCATTTGTTGAAAGTGTGTGGTCTATTTCCTTTGTCGCATTTCTCGCTTCACTTTGGCTGTAACCCAAAGAGATGAGAGCTAAGATCACATCAGCTTCACCACGGAGCGATCCAGTCTCATCGTTGTGCCCGAGACTTGCGAGTTTGTCTCGAAGTTCGACGACGATTTTCTCTGCAGTTTTTTTGCCGATACCAGAAACTTTTGTCATGTATGACATGTCACCGGTTGCGATAGCTTTTTTCAAAGTTTCCATCGGGGCGATAGAAAGTATCGAGAGAGCATTCTTCGGACCGATACCTGAAACGCTAATCAAAAGTTCAAAGAAATTTTTCTCATCGATCGTCGTAAATCCATAAAGGTCGAGTGCGTTTTCTCTGACTGCTAGATATGTCCAAAGAGAAAAATATTCTCCGATTGATGGGGAAGAGGAAAGTGTTCCAGTCGAAACGAAAACAAGATAGCCGACAGAATTAGCTTCAATAACTAAAAACTTAGTATTTTTTTCTAAAATTTTTCCTTGGATGTGAGCAATCATAAGATGGTGAATAGTTACTAGTGTGTAGTGGTCCCGCCTCGCGTCGACGAGCTTGCGAGTCGAGGCGGGTAGAAAGTAAGTTGAATACGTCTTACTGATATCATTTTAACATTTTCAGGACACTTAATCACGCTATTGTGTTTTCTAAAAACCTCTGGTATTATGACGGGGTTCGTGAAAAGCGTGTCGCGCAAAAAACTTACAAATTAAATTTTTATATTATGCCAATATCAGCATCAGCAAAAAAATCTCTTCGTGTATCTGCTCGAAAAAGAATCGTAAATGACAGACGAAGAAAAACAATGAAAGAGTCTGTGAAAGAAATCTCGAAACTTGTAAAGCTTGGAAAGAAAGACGAAGCAAAGAAACTTCTTTCAAAAGCATACAAAGCTATTGATAAAGCAAACAAAAAAGGAGTAATAGCGACAAACACAGCATCTCGAAGAAAATCACTTCTTTCAAAGATAACTAAATAATAATAAAAATCCCCGAAAGGGGATTTTTATTATTTAGCATTTGAGAGTCGTGACATCTCTATTTGAATTTCTTGGATACTTTTCTCTATTTGTTCGAATGCTTCTTTTGCCACATTCTTTTCTTGTTCTGCTGTGTCTAAATTTCTTTTTGAGTCTGATCTTATTTTGTCTACTTTCATTTTATACTCTCTCTCAGCCTCCGCCTCCTTACTTTGTCCTTCTCGTCTAACCTTGTCTATGTTTTGTTCTGCAGTTCTTAGTTTATTCCTCTTTGATTCTCTATCTGTCTTCATTTTATTCATCTCGAGTTCGTACTCCTGTAACTTCTTTTTTATTTCTGCTGCTGCTGGATTAATATCTGCCATATTTTTAAAACTATATTTCTATATAATAATGTCTTTTTGACCCAAATCTATTTTAACATGTAAAACTTATTCATAGTCTGCTTTTCTCTAACACCAACATCGTATATTTTATTACCAACCTCTAAAGTATAGTGATATATAGTCTCTCCTTCATTTGAAAAAGAATACACCTCAAAGTTTGTCCCATTTATTTTTTCACCAGGAAGCTCTGTTGCTTCAGCCGTCATTTTTTTAAACTCAGAATTATCATTCCAAATATATAAAGCCATACTATTTGGTATACGCTTTTCTTCCGCTATGCCTGACTGGTCTCCAGCCCCAAATGTAAAGGTTGCTGTTATGTATTCTGGTGTGTCAGTTTTTCTTGTAGCGACTAGACTCGGTAAATCAACAGCAAACTTAAATTCAGAATTTGTATAAGAATATTTGTTATCTACCACGGGTTTTTCTGTTGTAGTTGTTTCACTGGCGCCTTTATTTTCTACGATAACTTCCTCTGACGGGGTAGCAACAACTTCTTCGCTCACAGGCTGTTCTCTCCCTGGTGTAATTTTTTTTGAGACAAAGAAAGCTAAAACTAATACTACTATTGCTCCTATTATTACAATATTTTTCATATTATGTACTTTTAAAATTAATGGGTTATTCCGATAGGAATCGCCTCTCATTTCGTTCATTCATCTGTGCTCCCGGTAGGACGCTTCGCCTGCCTACCGGCAGGCAGGCTATCTTACTCGCAAGCGAAGCTTGCTATTTAGAAACCCACGGTTTCTAACACGAGCAAAGCTCACTGTTTTCCTCTACGGGGAAACAAATGTTTCCCCGACCCCCTTCTTGTTCGATTCCTACCGGAATACAAAATTCATTATATTCATTTTGTGCTCCCGGTAGGAATCGAACCTACATTTTAACTTCCGCAAAGTCATGTCCTATCCATTGAACGACGAGAGCTCAAGGTGATAGTACAATATTTTACCCAAAAATAAAACACCCACGAAAATGGGTGTTTTATTAGAATCCAAGTCGATCCATTATTTTATGAGCAAAGGATTCATGGATTTCTTCTTGTTCGAGAACCTCAGAAAGTATCGAATAAATATCTTCACCGGTCTCGTCGTCTTCAAACGGCATAACCATTATCGGCATAAACGTTTTATCTGACTTTATGATAAGCCTCTTTTCTCCAGCCAGTTCTTCCATCCAAAAAGATTTTAGTCTCTCGTAAGGATAAAGTCGCCCATCAAAAACCACCCCCTCGGTGGTTATTCGGTGCTTTATCTTGTGTGGTTTTGTTGTTCCAAAGAAAAACATTGCTGCGCCAGCTAAAATGATGAAGATGCCAAAAAGGAAATTGCCATAAATAAAAGAAACCGCACTACCAGCAACAGCAATAATACCAAGAGCCCAAAACCAATCAGGTTTTCTTTTTTTGTCTTGATATTCAAAGGCCTCCCACGTTAAAAGAATTTTGTCTCTTTCCATTGGTTACATTTTATCAGATTAACTCAAAACGACCCACGAGATGTGTGTATTGAAAAACAAAAAACCGGATTAATCCGGTTTTTTGTTTATGCGGAGGCGGGGGGATTCGAACTCCCGGTCCCTTTCAGGACTCTTGTTTTCAAGACAAGTGCGATAGACCACTCTGCCACGCCTCCGTTTGTTTTACTTCTCTACAATATGGAATACTAGCATGATTGATTTATAAATTCAAACATCTAAAGTAAGTGTTCTTCTGAATGGCAATTCGGACAAAGAATTTCTAAATTTTCAAAATTATTATTTTTTCTATCTCTGTTTTTATGATGAACCTCTAAAATCTTAGTTTTATTATAACCACATCTTTCACAAATAAAACCGCGAACATTCATTAAACGCATTTTGATTCTTCTAAAAGAAACTACCTTATCTTTTGGTCTATTTATTTTATATTGAATTCCAATTCTATTTTTATTAGAACAAGATCTACTACAGGTCTTTTTATTAAACCCAGACAAAATTAGCTTACCGCAAACTATACAGGGGAGCTCTTTCCTGCAAGATATTCCATAGCATTTCATACTACAAAAAGATTTGCCACCACTCCTTTCTATTTCAACTGGTCTTCTATAAATATTTTTACTACAGACAATACATTGTGTATTTGGTTTTCTTTTATACTCACTCACTACTCCAGTATACCAGTTAAAAATAAAATCGCCATTCTCGGCGATTTTATTTTTCAGTATTTTTAAAATCTAGAGTCGTTCTTGGTTTAACAGCAAATAGATAGATTATTTCAAGTATTCCAAGTGTATTTAAGACTAAAATAATTACAAACCAAGGCTTTGAGCCAACTCGTGCGGCTTTCCAAAGCGCAAAACCTTTCCAGATCAAGCTCCAGATAATAATAAGCATCAAAGCTAATTTACCGCTTGGCATATTTATAAATTGTTCCATTCCTAACATGTGCATATTTTACCATAAAACTATCTTTGGCAAAGCTTTTTAAAAGCACTTTTTATGCTATTCTCTCTATATATATGAAAACCTTAGGCCTTGATTATGGTAAAAAAAGAATAGGTGTGGCACTTTCTGACGATGATTCAAAAATAGCTTTTCCGTATGCTGTTTTAGAAAACAAGAAAAATCTGATCGAAATCATTAAAGAGTTAAGAGAAAAAGAGGATTTTACGGACATTGTTTTAGGCGATCCAGGAGAGAATGATATAAAAGAAGAAGTTTTACTTTTCATGGGAATTTTAAAAAAAGAAGGTTTTCAGGTTTTTC
Source organism: uncultured Candidatus Saccharibacteria bacterium (assembly GCA_964550665.1). GTDB lineage: Bacteria > Patescibacteriota > Minisyncoccia > Phycocordibacterales > CSBR16-119 > JAUPTX01. Next base: position 11,892 of record CAZJZW010000002.1, on the reverse strand, counting down.
TTGAAAAAGAGTTTATGACTTCACTCCATACCGATATGTTTACCAAGACAAAACCTATCGCTCGAAAAACAAAACAAAAACAAGAACCCAAAAAAGATGAATCTGCAGCAGCACTTATCCTCCAAAGGTTTTTAGATAAAAAACAATTTAAAAAATAAATAAAATAATATGGAAGAAATTAAAACAGAAGAAAAAAAGATGATAAGTTACGAAGAATTTAAAAAAGTTGAAATGAGAGTCGGTAAGATCGTGTCTGTAGAGATAGTAGAAGGAGCAGACAAACTATATAAATTTATGGTTGATTTAGGAGAAGAGAATCAACGACAAATACTTTCGGCTATCAGAGAATATTATAATGACCCAGAATTTTTTATTGGGAAAAAACTAGTATTTGTTTCAAACTTAGAACCAAGAGTAATAAGAGGTCTTGAAAGTCAGGGTATGGTTGTGGCAGTCGACGGCGTTGAAAATCAGCCGATTTTTCTCATTCCAGAAACAGATGTCCCAAACGGAAGTAAGGCAAGGTAGGATATGAATCCCGTTAGAAGCCACGGTCACTAGATGACAAAATCTAACTGGGTTATGATATAGAAAAACAATTATTACTTAAGCTATGGTGGGAAAGCGGATAACCGTGACCTGCTTCTAACGGGATGAAAATTCTTCACTTTTTTAAAAAAGAAAATCTAAAAGCCTGGTTTATAGAACACGGAGATTCGAGAAAATCTATTATAGCTCTGTGTGTTATTTCTTATTTAGAAGCAATATTTTTTCCGATTCCACCCGACTTTTTTTTGATGGCAATCCTGGCTTCAAATAAAGCAAAACGCTGGGCTTACTACTCATTCCTCACATCTCTCTTTTCTGTACTTGGAGGTATTACGAGCTATATGATCGGTTTTCTATTCTTTGATACTGTCGGTCAAAAGATTATTGATTTCTATAACATGCAGGCAGATTTTGATAAGGTTTCTTTGATTTTTAATAACAATGCATTCTGGGCGGTGTTCGTATCTTCCTTTACTCCACTTCCTGATAAGGTTTTTAATCTAGCTTCTGGTCTATTCAAACTCAATATTCCTATTTTTCTTTTGGCATACTCTCTTGGAAGATCCCTTCGGTTTTTCTCTGTCGGTTTCGTGATGAAAATATTTGGTGATCGTATCGCTAAAATCGTTTACAAACATCTCAATATTATTTCAATAGTAGTTGTTCTGCTTCTTGTTGGTATTACTTTCTTCCTTTTCCGCTAATTTCTCTTTGCTCTTTTCAAAAACCTGTTAAAATTTAGTTAATGTTTTCTTTATTCTCTACAAGAAGAAAAATTCTTGGCCTTGATATCACAGAGGAGTATATTCGCTATGCTCTCGTTTCGAAAAGTGAAAACTCAAACACTGTTTTGCTATGTGGAGAAGAAAAAATCGCACGGGTTGAACCAAGAAACGCACTTCTTTCAGCTCTGCGAAATATTATCTTTAAAACAAAAGAAAATAATGTACAGATTTCTTTTCCAACGGATTTTGTTCGACCAGAAACAGTTTCTATTTCTTCTTCTATTAAGAAAGACATTGGTCATGAGATAGAATTTCGATTAAGAGAGAAGAGTTTGTTTTATCATGGCGAATCAATCTTGTACTATGAAAAATTTGAATCGATAAATGAAAGGGATTTCTACAATGTTTTTATTTCTTCACGAGACAACGTAGATTTTTTGAAAAGTGTTTTTGTAAACTCAGGTTTAAATGTAAAGAAATTGGTCAGTCACAAAGATGCCTTGCTTTCATCTTGTATTCGAGAAGGTGAGATAGTAAACAGTATGGTTATAAACACTGAATCAATGAGAACTGACGTGGCTATCTTTAGCCCTTTCAATCGATTCAAGGGAATTGGAGGTTCTTTTGAAAAAGAAAAAATCCCTCGCCTAATAAAAGAGACGTATCAAGACTTTTATGAACTATCAAACGATAAAATAGGGTACTTTTTTGTTACTGGATCATTGGTTTGTGATATATCGTTTGTAAACTATCTATCAAAAGAAACCAGACTTCCTATTCAAGAAGCTGATGTGTTCGTAAATTTTCACTTAAAAAGAGGGGAATTGCCACCAGTCACAAAAGAAGAGTCTGTTTTATACGCGTTAGCATTAGGCTCGGCAATAAGTTAAAATAAAGTGTATGGAAGGAAGCCCAATAGAAAGAATTAGAAAAAGAATAAGCCCTGAAACAAAAGACAGTGTTCTTTCTGATATTGAAAGACTAGACAATGCTAAAAAAGAAAAAGTGAATGCGCTGATGGAAAAAATAAAAGAAAAGAACATGCAAAAGGTTCATATTAATTTTATTTTGTTAAACTCTGGGTTGCCTCACGATTTTGTTCAAGGATATTTTACAGGTGACGAAGATTATTTTTATACTGCTAGCTATGATCTAGATAATCTTGCTGTTGTAGAGAAAGGGGTTAATAATTTTGATATAGAAAAAGATGAAGGTAAAATGTTCCCAACATCTTCGGTTAAAAAATCTGGAAACCATTTTTTAAATTAACAAAAACCCAGAGTGACCTTATTGGCACCTTATAAGCTTGATATTTAAGCCGTTTATGGTATATTTCAAAAGTTACCCCTCGTAGTTCAATGGATAGAACAGGACTCTTCTAAGGTCTCGATGTAGGTTCGATTCCTGCCGAGGGGACAAGTTTGCGGTTTTTTGCAAATAAATGTATATTTTGTAGAGTTTTTATAAGGGCGATTAGCTCAGTTGGTAGAGCAATCCATTTACACTGGAAAGGTCAGAGGTTCAAGTCCTCTATCGCCCACAAAAAGAAAAAACACCGAAAGGTGTTTTTTGCTTGACATATTAATTTTTTAATGTTAGTATATAAAAAACCCCTAAAGATGGATCAAAGATCATTTGAAGAACAGCAACGAGAACGAATCCAGGAAAGAATCAATAGGTATAATAACGTTGACACTGTTAAAGAGCAGTTAGACAGCTTGGGGGATTTGACACCATATCAACGCTACAAGACTGAAACGGTCACCAGATATCTACACCAAGCTCTTGATAGAATGAATGCCGGTCAGTATGGTCTTTGTGTAGTTTGTGGTGCTGAGATATCAAGAGAGAGGTTGATTCTTGTCCCTGCAGCACTCGCATGTGTTCCATGCGACAAAAAAAGACAAACTTGATAGAGGTGGTGCCGTACGGTATCCACCTCTTATTTTTTAAATGAATAACCTCTGAATATTTGTTTTTGCTGTCCTTTTTCTAATCTCTCAAGTTCCCTTGTTGTCATTTTTGATTTATCAAAGAAAGAAGATGCTATTCTTATGATTACAAATTCTAGATCCTCAGGTTTTATTTCCCCAGAAAGTATTCTTACACTGTGTCTATCTAATGTTCCAACCATCTCTTCATTTATTTCAGGCTTAACTATTTCCATCATTTCTCCATCTGTGTTGTATCCGCCCAGAATTACTATTGGTCCAGCATTACCTCTACCTTCTAAAAATGCATTAGCAATGCCCCCAGTTTTTTCTTCTGGACCATAAGGCCACAAGGCAGAATTTGCATATTTGTCACCATTTCCAAAAACAACATCTGGGTCAAAAAACATTTCTAAATTTTCTCCATTAATTAAACGGCTTAGCCTTACTGGATCCTCACGTCTCACAATGACAGGATTAGTTGTATTGTATTTATTATATATTTCAGACACATCTTCATGGAATTCTCCACCATTATCTTCTATCAACTTTTGGACCTCTTCAAAAGTTTCGATTGCTCTCCTATTATAATCTTCAGGACTTTCTTTTAGATTATCAGTATCTTTTAAGAGAAGTAAGTTTCCAATGAGTGGTGAGATTTCTTCAGCGGTCCATCTTTTCAAAGGTTTTTTTGTAACTTTCTCTTTCTCTTTTTCTTTTAAAGCTTTCTGTATTTTTTCTATCATATAATTCAAACTTTTTAAAAAATAATATTATTTATCAATGCACTTCTTTATTTTCTCCGCTTGTTCTACCAATATCTCATCACTAACTTCTAGTCCCATATGGATTTCAAGTTTTTCGTCTTTTCTTACCGGATACATTTTTATGTGTACATGCGGAACGTGGAATCCTTCCACCAACATACAAACACGCTGGGCATCAAAAGCTTTATGCATCGCAGGACCGATTTTCTTTGCTAAATTAAAAATATACTCGTAAGTTTCTTGGTCTAAGTCAAAAACATAATCAACGGCCTTTTTTGGGATAATCAAAACCTGTCCAGAAATAGCTGGGAATTTATCCATGATAGCAAAGGCTTTTTCATCTTCGTATACAAAAACTGCTGGGATTTCTCTATCTATTATTTTCTCAAATATTGTTTTCATGGCTCAATTTTAACATATTTTATGTGTGGTAGAATTGGAAAATGACAATCGCCGAAATACCTGAAGAATTTGATAAAGAACTTGCTCGCTACTCTCCACTTTTGCGAAGGTTGCTTTTTAATCGAGGTATAAAGACAGAAGAAGAGGCGAGAGCTTTTATGTTTCCTTCATATGAAGATGACACTCATGATCCATTTTTAATGCTGAATATGGAAGGTGTTGTTTTAAGAGTTTATACAGCAATAAAAAATAATGAAAAAATAGTTGTGTATTCTGACTATGATTGTGACGGTATTCCAGGTGCTGTTGTAATGAACGATTTGTTTAAAAAAATAAAATATACAAATTTTGAAATCTATATTCCTGACAGACATAAAGAAGGGTATGGCTTGAATATGGAGGCGCTCAAACAGATTGCAGATAATGGAGTAAAGCTTTTGATAACGCTCGACCTCGGTATTACTGCTGTCGAAGAAACAGAATATGCAAAAAGCCTCGGGATGGATGTGATAATCACTGATCACCACCAACCACAAGAAAAAGTTCCAGATGCGCTTTTTATTTTAAACCCAAAACAAAAAGATGATTCGTACCCTTATGACATGTTGTGTGGTTCTGGAGTGGCCTTTAAATTTGTTCAAGGTTTTCTAAAGCGACACGGAAAAGAATTTGAGATACCAGATGGATATGAAAAATGGTTACTTGATATGGTGGGTCTTGCGACACTGGCTGACATGGTTCCACTGGTTGGGGAGAATAGGGTTTTTGCATACTACGGAATGAAAGTTTTAAAGAAAACAAAAAGACTTGGACTTTTGAAACTTTTTAGAAAAACAAATCTAAAACCAGAATCTCTTCAGGACGAAGATGTAACATTTACAATATGCCCGAGACTTAACGCAGCTGGGCGAATGGATCACCCTCGTTTCGCTTTTGATCTTTTGGCGGCGGATAATGACGCTGACGCTGGAAAATATGCAGATTATTTAACGAAAATAAATGATGAAAGAAAAACTCTCGTGGCGACGATGATGCGAACAGTTCATAAAGAAGTTAAATCTCGGAAAGAAGAAAGTTCGGTTATTTTTATTGGTGACACGAAATGGCGAGCAGGAGTTTTAGGACTTGTAGCAGGGAAGATTACTGATGAATATAAAAAGCCATCATTTGTTTGGGGGCTTGAAGGAGGTGAGATTATAAAAGGATCGTGTCGGTCTTCCGGAGAAGTTAACCTAGTTGATATGATGGCTCTTTTACCAGAAAAAAGTTTGCTCGAGTTTGGAGGGCACGAAATGGCTGGGGGTTTTTCTGTTTCTCGAGAAGAGATACATTTCCTAGGAGAACGTCTTGAAGATGCGTATAAAAAATGTACCAAAAAAATTATTGATTCAGATAAAGGAGTATTAGTAGATGCTCATCTATCCATAAACGAAGTTACAAGAGATGTTTGGAATGAAGTAAACATGCTCGCTCCTTTTGGTGTAGCAAATCCGAAACCAGTTTTTGCTTTTGATAATATTTTAGTTAAACAAGTGAGAACGTTTGGTAAAAATAATGAACACATAGAGCTGTGTTTTGAAAATTCTAAAGGTAGAGAAGTAAAAGCTATTCAGTTTTTTAAGTCGTTCGATAGTTTGCCAGACCACGTCCGAGATGGAAAAAAGATAAATCTAAAAGCCCATATAGAAAAATCTACATTTGGTTGGAAAGAGGAGATAAGACTTCGGATTGTTGAAGTTTCCTAAAAGGGGTGCTATTGTATTTAAAAATCTGCGACATGGAACACATACCATTTCTCGTTCTGTTTGCACTAGTCTTGTCCTTTTTGTTAGCAATTCGTTTTATTTTCTTGGCGGAGATAATTCTTCTGCTTTTGAAGATTTGCGATGTTGTTTTTAGTTTGCCACGCTTGTTCTCTCAGGTGAAAACACACATAAGGAACACCCTTTCACGCAGTAAGAGAACTAAAAAACAAAACACTAATTTCAATAAAACCATGCAGATGGCTCACATTCATGACCAGTTTTGAAACTGGTCTTTTTCTTTGGTACAATGGCTTTAATGTCACAAAATATACAAGAGATAAAAATATTTACCGATGGTGGAGCGATAGGTAATCCTGGTCCTGGTGGTTGGGGAGCCGTCGTTTTCGATGAGACTTCAAAAAAAGTTATTGAACTTGCTGGGAAAGAGGATAAGACAACAAACAATCGGATGGAAATGATGGCTATCATAAAAGCTCTGGAAAATGCTCCAGATGGGCTTATTACCGTTTATTCTGACTCAAAGTACACCATCACCGGAATTACACAGTGGGTGTTTGGATGGGAGAAAAACGATTGGAAAACAAAAAATAAAACAGATGTTTTAAATAAAGACCTATGGCAAAAATTGATTAATGTAACAAAAGATAAAGAGATCGAATGGAAACATGTTGAAGGTCATGTTGGTATCGCAGGGAATGAACGAGTTGATGTGATCGCCAATTCTTTTGCTCGTGGAAAAGAAATCCCTCTATTTAAAGGAGATTTAAAAGATTATTCTGTAAATCTTTTAGATATGAGTAAAAACGAAGAAGCTTATTTACAAAAAGCCAAGTCTAAATCAAGTGCTAAAGCATATTCGTACATAAGTATGATCGATGGAAAAGTAGAAAAACACGCAACGTGGGGCGAATGTGAAGCTAGGGTGAAAGGTAAAAAAGCACGATTCAAGAAAACACTTTCAAAAGAAGACGAAGAAAAAACTATCAAAGAATGGATTAGTTAATAAACATGAGGGATAAAATTATTTTTATAAGCATCTTCTCTTTTTTAGCGGGCGTTTTTATGCGCTCGTTTTTGTTTGTACCAACATTGTATTTTTGGATATTTGGAATCGTTTCTTTTATTTTACTTCTTGGTTTTTTGTTTATAAAAAATAAAAATATCTTATTTATTTCTATTTCTCTCATTTGTATTTTGCTCGGGATATTTCGTTATCACTATAAAGATGTGCGTGAGCCGAAAAATGTTTTTGACGACTTGGTTCAGCAGGAAATTTCTTTTGAAGGAGTTGTGTTACGTGAACCTGACAGAAGAGAGAACAGTCAAAGACTTGTGGTTGGATTTGAAAATGTTCGGGTTTTGGTTAGTACGGAGCTCTATCCAGAATTTACTTACGGAGATTTACTCCAAGTTTCTGGAACACTGCAAAAACCAGAAAACTTTAAAACAGATATTGGTAAAGAATTTGATTACATTCATTATTTATCAAAAGATAGTATCTACTACACTATATCCTTTGCTAAAGTTTCTTTTGTTTCTTCTTCTCATGGAAATACTTTTATAAATTTTTTACTAAAAACAAAAAATAAGTTTCTTGAAACTATAGAATCTGTTATTCCTCCACCACAAAGTTCACTCTTGGGAGGACTTTTACTTGGGACGAAACAATCCTTGGGTCAGGAGTTGCAACAAAATTTCGTCGATACCGGACTTGTTCATATTGTTGTTTTGTCCGGGTATAACGTGACGATTATTGCTGAAGCGATCATGAGATTTTTATCTTTTTTACCCCTGACGCTCGGTATTACAGTCGGATCATTTTCAATAGTCTTTTTTGCGCTGATGACTGGAGCAGGGGCTACGATCTTTCGGGCGAGCGTGATGGCGATATTAGCGCTCATTGCTCGGGCAACAGGTAACGCATTCAATATATCAAGAGCGCTTTGTATCGCCGGATTTTTAATGGTCTTGCAAAATCCATATATTCTTTATTTTGATCTTTCTTTCCAACTTTCTTTCTTGGCAACCATCGGTCTTATCTATCTTTCTCCGTTGTTTGAAAAATATTTTATGTGGCTTCCGAAAAAAGCTGGACTTCGCGAGATAGCTTCGGCGACGATCGCTACCCAGATTTTTGTTCTTCCTTTTATTTTGTATAAAATGGGGACACTTTCTCTTATCGCGCCGATTACGAACCTTATTGTCTTACCACTTATTCCGACGACAATGTTTTTTGGTTTCATTACTGGAATTATTGGTCTTTTATCAGAAACTTTGGCGATGCCTTTTGGTTTTATTTCAAACCTGCTTTTAAAATTTGAAATATTTATTGTTAAAACCTTTTCGGCGCTATCTTTTTCATCTATAGAAGTGAGAAGCTTCTCAATATTTTTAGTTTTGATTATTTATACACTCATCTTTTGGATTTTATATAAACATTATAAAATTAAAAGCAGTGGAGAAAGATCATAAAATTTTAATAGTCTTTATATTTATTCTTGCCGGAGTGAATATTTTTATTTGGACGTATATTCCAAAAGTTTCTACTGGATTTCTAACCGTTTCTTTTCTTGATGTTGGGCAAGGGGACTCTATTTTTATCGAAGCACCAAACGGTAGACAGTTACTGATTGATGGTGGTAAAAACAGTTCTGTACTTTCAGCTCTTTCAGAGCAGATCAGTTTTCAAGATAAAAAAATAGACATTGTGCTTGCAACTCATCCAGATGGCGACCATATCGGTGGACTTCCTGAAATATTTGATAGGTTTGAGGTTATGCATTATATCGACAATGGTAAAAAAGGTGATACGGGCACCTATCTTTCTTTAATGGAACGAGTTTCTTTCGAAGGTTCAAACTATGTGCAGGCAATTAGGGGTCTGTCTATTATTTTAGATAAAAAAGAAAAAGTTTATTTTCAAGTGTTAGCGCCAAGTAAAGATTTTTCTTTCAAAGAAACCAATGATATGTCGATTGTTGGTCGGTTAGTCTATGGAGATACAAGCTTCTTATTAACGGGTGATGCCTCAAAAGCAATTGAAAATATTTTAGTATATTCTGACGGCGATTTATTAAATGCAGACATTTTAAAAGCTGGTCACCACGGGTCAAAAACTTCGTCAGGTCTTTTATTTTTGGAAGCTGTTACTCCCGATGTTGCCATTATCTCAGCAGGCTACAACAATAGTTACGGACACCCTCATGTAAGCGTTTTAGATAATTTAAAAAAAGTTAGCTCAGAAATCCTTGAAACTTCTAAAGAGGGAACAATAACGTTTCAAACAGATGGAATAAATATATGGAGGAAATAAAGAGTGGCTAGTGATTAGCTTCCAGCTTTTAGGTAAAAGAAATCCGCCCTTCGGCGGATTTCTCTAGAAACTATTCACTAATCACTATAAGCTATTAGATAATCCCTGCTTTCTTGAGTGTTTTGAATGCCCCGTTTTTGTTTATCGTTTTGATAGCTTTTGTTGAGATTTCAAGTCTGATTGTTTGACCTGTTTCTGGAACATAAATCTTCTTTCGTTGAAGGTTTACTTTTTGGATTCTTGTGCCTGTTGGGTTGAATTGTGTAGCACGAACACGGTTACTGTATTTTCCAGCTACGTTGCGCGTTTTTTTAGTTATTGGACATGTTTTTGCCATAAGTTTCCTTATGCTATCATATGGGTTATAAACATGCAAGACCTAAATTCAATCTTCTATATAGTCGTACTTATAATGTCTGTGGTAATACACGAGGTAGCGCATGGTTATGCTGCCCTTTATTTTGGGGACAAAACAGCTGAGTATGCAGGGAGATTAACATTAAACCCTCTAAAACACTTAGATCCATTCGGTTCGGTTATCCTACCGCTTATATTGGTTATTAGCAATGCTCCGTTTTTGATTGGTTGGGCAAAGCCGGTTCCATATAATCCAGCAAACCTGCGAGACCAAAAGAAGGGTGTTATTTGGGTGGCTTCAGCTGGGATATTAGTTAATTTAGCAATCGCCCTATTCTTCGGTCTTGTAATAAGACTTTCTGTTTTTACCGGAATACTCGGACCATCTTTCATAAGTCTGGCTTCAATAGTTGTACTTCTAAATATTGTTTTGGCAGTATTTAATCTAATTCCGATTCCACCGCTTGATGGATCTAAAATACTTTTTTCTTTTCTAGGAAACTATGGTAGAAAACTAGAATCTTTTTCTACGAAGTACTCTTTATTTATTTTACTTTTCTTTATATTTTTCCTTTGGAAATTTATCTCACCGGTTATTTATTTTGTTTTTGAATTAATAACAGGAATGCAGATATAATCTTTAAGTATGTTTCCAGAAATCATTTACGAAGATGAAAATGTATTAGTTCTAAACAAGCCAGCAGGGCTTGTTGTTCATGGTGACCTGTCTCGCCTTAAAAAGGCGGACGGAAAGACCCACGCAGATGCGGGGCAAGCAAGAGAGAAAACCTTGTGTGACTTGGTATTAGAGAAATATCCAGAAATGGAAAACGTTGGCGAACCCATGAAGCTCCAAGTTGAAAGTCATAAAGTTATAAAGAAAGGAATTGATGGAGATAAAGAGCCTTATGACTTTCAACATGATAACTTTATAACTATTCTGCGACCAGGAATAGTTCACCGGCTTGATCGAGAAACAACGGGTGTGATTATCCTCGCAAAAAACCAAGACACTTTTTCTTTTCTGAAAGAACAATTCCAAAATAGAAATGTAGAAAAAGTTTACAACACGGTTGTCTGGGGAAATATTAAAAATGATAAGGGGATAGTAGATGCGCCGATAGGGAGGAATGGAAAAGATTTTAGACAGTGGAGTGCGACACGAGGCGCGAGAGGTCAGCTTCGAGAAGCTGTTACAGAATACAAAGTTCTTTCACGTTTTGAGGAAGATGGAGAGAAATTTGTCTTTTTGGAAGTCAGACCGAAAACTGGAAGAACTCACCAGATCAGAGTTCATATGAAATATCTAAATAATCCAATAGTTGGCGACACTCTGTATGCAGAAAACAGACCTTATGTTTTAGGCTTTGAAAGAGTCGCTCTCCACGCCCGAAGTTTAACTATTGAGATACCAGAAAATGGTAAAAAGACTTTTGAAGCGCCCTTTCCGGAAGATTTTGTAAATTTAATTTCTAAATTATAAAGCTGTTCATTAAGTCAAAAAACTAAATTGTATCGATATATCGATACAATTTAGTTTTTTGTTTTTAATATGTAGGTGATAAACCTTAGCTTGACAAAAAGCTATAATTTGTGCTATAATATACAGGTAAAAGTTCCTTAAAATCTAAGGATTAAAATTGTTTTGCCATAGCTTTTAGCTTTTTTAGAAAAGAAGGTTAAAAGCTGTGGCATAATGCCCGGTATAACCAACACAAATCTGACCATGGATAACATGCTCGGTAAAATCGTAAGGTTACTCGTGACAGTTCGAGAAGATTATCTCGCAACTCTCGTGGACCTCATTGAGAAACTGACAGGAAGTGATGGAGTAAATTGGATGAAGAATCTCCGATTGTTTCTCCGAAAAGAGCAAATAGACTGGGAAAAAGTATCTCCCGTCAAAAAAGTAGTCACTACTTTCCTGAAGATCGTGAAGTCTGGTATCAGTATGCCATCTTTCTCGGCTGTGAAAACGGCCGACTGTTTCAAGAAAGGTTTCGCCTACCGTGATAGCGATATCGATGATTGGATGACCAAAGATACGACGGTTTCCAACGCTGGATTGGTAACCTGTTACGA
>CAZJZW010000001.1:31311-41289 GCA_964550665.1 uncultured Candidatus Saccharibacteria bacterium | reverse complement strand
TACTTTTGATTTTCTAAAAACTTAAACACCTCTTCATTTACCAAAACACTTTCTATATACATTTTGGCATTGTTTTCATTAGCATCTTTATAAGCTTCCATTATTTTTTTAACCTCCTCTTTCACTTTTTCTGGATCCGGCTTTAGGTTTTCCTTAACAGCAATTTCTCCGACAATCATTTGAACTTTTGCTCTTTTTTCAGCGTCATCCTTAAATTCTTTTCGGATATTATCATCAGATTTTCCTAGACTTTTTAAATAATCTTCATACTTTAAGCCCATTCGTTCGATATCACTTTTCATTCGAGCTAGCATTTTTTCAATTTCAGAAACAACTAATATTTCTGGAACATCAATCTTAGTATCTTTTTCTATTGCTTCAATAAGTGCAAGCCTTGTTTTTTCTTTAGCTTTGAATTCTTTATCTCTTAGAATGTCGGCTCTAACTTTTGTTTCAAAATCATTCATATCAGAGAAGTTTCCAAGAGTTTTTAGATACTCCATATCAAGCTCAGGTAAATCCTCATCTTTCACTTCCCCGTGGTCGTGACCCTTCACCCCTGGATTTGCTTTATGAAAATCATCGTGGGCTTTTGCTCGTTTAATTTGCTTAATAAAGCTTTCATATTCTTCATCTTTTACTTCTCCCTTCTCGGCATTTTTAATAATTTCTTTTGAAAGAGATTTATAATCAGGTAAATTTATTTCTGGGATAATGGCAGTTAGTATGGTAAAACCAAGAGGATTACCGCTCGCGAGCTTTGTAATATTTACTTGCGGATAGCCAATAGCGTCAATTTTATTTTCAGTGATGATTTGTGGATAGACTTTCCCTAGAGTAATCTGCGCCATCTCTTCTAATATGATTTGATCGCCAAGTTTTTTAATCACCATATCTTTTGGAGCTTTTCCTTTTCGGAAACCATCAATTTCAATATGTTCCGCGAGCTTTGCGATAGCTTTTTCCCGAGCAAGTTCAAAATCTGCTGTTTCTACCTCACCTTTTATTTCAACAATCGACTTTTCTCTTTTATTTATTTCTAAGTTATTTATTTTCATCCCGTTAGTAACAGGTCGCGGTCTCCCGAAACTCTGCCTTGAATTAAATTTTTAATATATTTTTTATGTTCCAGTTAAATTATATTTCCCGTTAGCGACCACGACCACTAACGGGATTCATAGTAAACATATTACTTAAATGTATATTTTTGTCTACTATTAACAAAAAGACCCGCAAGCGAAGCTTGCGGGTCTTTTTGTTTTAAAGTTTACTTAAATCTACACCGTACATATTCATATCATGCTTGTTTGTGAAGATGAAATAATCTTGTTTATCGTTGACTATCGGATTGGTAATATCTATTTGAGTTGGGATCTTTCCGCCATCGAGTAAAATTTTAGAAGTGTTTGTGGTCGCATCTATTTTCCAAAGGATATCAGTGAAAAGAACTTCCCCTTTGTACCAATCATCTGGATAGAGTGCTGGCGAAACACTTGCAGGACCACCGCAATAAACTATTTTACTGTCTTTTGTCCAAACACATTTTTCAGGAAGTGTTGTTGGAGAAAAATCACTAATCTGCCCTGTTGTAATATTTAGTAGCAACGTTTTTAATGAATTATTTTCGTATGAACTATAGATAACCATTTTACCGTCAGGACTGACATTAGTAGTGAGACCATTTATATTTGAAATAATATTTTTTAGACTATTATTCTTTATATCTAAGATGTACGAGTTACCTGGAAATATTCCAGAAGCTCGTGTTGTTAAAGATATTGTATTTTCTGTTAAAGCCTGTGGAATCCACTCAGAAAACTTAGAGCCCCAAACTTTTTTCAATGTTGCTGTTTTTGTGTCGTAGATGATTCCGTCAGTACCGTATGATTCTTTACTTAAATAAAACATCTTTTGAGTGTTTGGTATTACTGAAGCGAATGTTATTTTATTTGATAGAAGTTTTGTTTCAAGTGTTCCAATAACTTTTGTTCCAGGGGTTGGTATAATATCTGCCTTTTTTATACTTGCCATCACATTTTCAACAACGCCATTTTTCAAATATCTCATCAGTATTTTTGTTTTATCCAAACCGATAAATGCTTCATATGTTCTTGGAATTGATGTGTTGGAGACAAGAGACTCTTTCTCATCTTTTCGAGTTGGAAAATCATAGATGTATCCATTTGCTCTATCAATAAACCGAACAAATTCTACTGTTTCTTTTAGGGGTGCTTTTGTTACTTTTGGTTTTATACCTTGAAGCTCATTTAGTTTTTTATACATTGCAGCACCAATAACTCCATCAGGAGCAAGTCCGTTTTTTGTTTGGAATTCAATCACTGCATTTTTAAGAGTTGTATCAAAGGCATTATCGATCGCAAGTGCAGGCGATGGTGTTTGTCTATTTAATACTGTTTTTACATCGAGAACTTCCTTTCTATCGTCTCCAAACTTAAGTGATGGATACCCTGTAAAGTCATACCCTTCTACTAGGTTTGCCGATACTTCTTCAGGAAGGATAATATCTCTTTCAACATAGACAAATGTTCCACCGGCGACAGGTTCTTCACTTATCTTTTTTACAATCGGTGAATCTTCGTTTGAAACAAAATCCACTGGCACAGTATTTACGTCTGTTGGGGTTCCATCGGGATTTGTTTGACCATTATTACCGCTATTATTTCCAGGACCACCAAAAGAAGTATCGTCTGAATCAATCCCAAATGGATTTTCTATGTTTGTTTGGATTTGAGCTGCGTCTTTTTTATTCTTTGCTCGGGATAAAATAACACCGAGGATAATAAGCCCGATTGCCAAGACAGAGATAAGTAAAATTTTAAAAAGTTTTTGTGACATGAATATTAATGATTATATACTGAAAAATGTGAACCAGAAATCCAAGTACCTGGGAACAAAAGAACTTCTTGTTTTGGTATTAACCCAAACTGTACTAAGGAATTAAATTCAGAAGCACTACTTGTTTCATATTGAGCCTTCAAACCATTACTTTTTGCCGCATCTATAAAAGCTTTTATGTTTATATTTGTTGGGGCCGTTGTGAAGTCCGCATCTATGCAAGTTCCAATATAGTGACATCTAGCGCAGTGTGCACGACTTGGAGAAAATCCTTCGGTTACTGTCCATGGAATACCAGATATAGAAGATTGTAATGCGACTAGTTTACTCACAGTAGATGGAGTTGCTCTATTGTTTGCAACTTGAGATTGAACAGGTGCTGGTATCGCTTGGCAGGTTGGACAGTTTGGTACTTGATTCACGTTTGGATCTTTACAGATAGAAGATGTTCCTGATGGTCCGGGTGTTTCAGAAACAATACCTGAAGAATCAACATTATAATTACCGAGCTCAACCACAGGAATATTTATATTTAAATCTTGTGCCAAATCTGGATTGATTGTGTTTAAAATAACCCAGGCGCCAAGAGCCAAAATAAGTCCAACAATAGCGTTTATCACATATTCTTTACCGTCTTGCTTTTTACCAAGAGCGTCCGATGTCATGTATGTTACTCCGCCAACTATAATCATAATGAGCGCCAAAAGTCCGGCAATAACAATCAAAATAGTAAACAAGGCTTCTAGAAATTCTCCCAGATCTGGTGCATTAGAAAAACCAGGTAGTGGAGCCAAGGCCTCTTCTGAGTATGTGAGGGTGCTACCCGTAGTACTTCCCGCTCCTTCGCTCGTAGTGACATTAGGGATTACTCCATCATCCACCGAGCAAATGTTCGGTGGCCCGTAGGTTAGTGGAGTTGGAGGAAAGCCTGCGTTAGAGGTACTAGACGGACATCCGACAACCCAGTTAGTATCGCATATTCCCTCGCATTCATAAACTAATTTTGGGCTTGTTACAGAGCCTTCTGAGTGCATAATTGCCCCTATATTTGTATCAAATATTTTAGCGAAAAGCATACAATCTGGAATATCAGAGAAAGCAGATTGAAGAGCTAGGAGGGCAGGACTCCCAATAAGAAGAGCCCAATTTGTACCATCATCAAAATTACAATCTCCTTGATTACCTTCTTCTCTAAGTAAAATCGGTATCGTAAAACTACTTTGATTTGTTTTAAAGTTAAGGTTTGAATTGAGTGTGCCTGTTTGACCAATTTCCACAGAAACTGACTGGATTGGTCTTTCGGACATATTACTTGTGTCGATATCAATGAATCTAATTTCTAATCTGTTTGATGGATTCGTATTACAATTTTGTGTTTGAACATCAAAATATATCCACTCCCCTTCATCGTTAAAACTGTTTATCGTACCAGATGGTCTAAAATTTGTTCCAGAATCTATTATCTGACAAGCCTCGGCTTTAGAGACATCTAAAACACCTAGAAAACCTACTGCTAGAAAAAAAACGAATATGAATTTTTTAATAAAACTATTCATTGCTTACAATATTTAATCGTAATGGTCGTGAATTTTCTTGCAGTAATTGATTTTTATTATTTGTTTTGAAACTTAAATCTATTTTATTTACATTATCAGCAATATTAAGCAATAAAACATTTCTGTCTTCTGTGTTTGTAACCACGTTATTTACTTTCCATTCTGTTGTTAGCGATTGATCATTTAGATTGTTTGTAAAAATAAAATATGGCTCAGCGATAATATTTAGATTTCTTTTTGCGAAAATTTGATTTGTTTTTATGGCTCTGTTGTAAAGCGGTCCATAAGCAAGACTATATTCATAGAAATGAATTTCACTATTTAAAGGAGTGATTGTAGAGCTTGCTAAAAGTGACCGCGAGAATCCAGAAGCCGAAACTTCTACCGTGTTGTTCCTGTCTAAGATTTGAGGAGAATAGACAAAGCTATTTAGACCATAACCTGACTGCCCCGGGAAATTAGACCCGTCCTTTCTCCATGCATATACAAAAGCTTTGGAATCCAAAACAAGTCCTTTTTCATTTTTAATCTGTGGAATAGCCACAACCCTTATACTTGAACCCTTTATTGGTATAATTTTCCCTTTATAAAATGGTGGTTCATATCCTCCTGCAACTTCCCAGAGCACATCAATTGATGACGGGCTTATTTTGATTGATTGCTCCAACACTCGAGTACCTACTTTAACAGAGGCTTTAATAGTATTACCTTTATCGCTAACGATAAAATTATAGTTTTTAAGCCCAGCTCCTTTTTTATCAAATTTACCATCTTTATACCAAGATACTTCAAGACCGTTTATATCTGTGTCTGAAGACGACAGAGAAATTAAAACATTATCCCCTGTTGAAGGATACAGAGAGGACGCTCGAAGCTCGAGGGTCTGTGCATTAATAGCAAATGGAAACGTCAAAAAAACAAAAAGAGAGAATATTATTTTTTTTGACAATATGCTTTTCATAATAAACCTAAGATTTCAATTCTTCTTCTACTTCTTTTTCGATATTAGAGATTTCTCCTTTTAAATCTTCAACTTTACTCAACTGGCTTTCAATCTTCCCTTTTGAACTTTCTAATTCTTTAATATTTTCAATATCTTTTGCAATATCTTCTTTTACCTTTTTTAAATTATCTAACTCTCCTTTCACTTCTGTCTTTTTTAAACCTAATTTTTCTTGTATCTTTGAAAGCATCGACTTAAGGCTAAAGATTTTCTCGTTTAGAGATTCATTTTTAGCCGACACACTCGATTGACCAACGGTTTGATTGAATTCTTTTTCTAAATCAGAGATATTTGTGTCTACTTGTGTCTTAACTGGAGTATTACTTACTGGCACTATAGGAACAGGAGCAGGCTTACTTATCCCTAAAGAACCTTGATCCATCTTTTCTTTTAATAAACTCAAGTCTTCTTTATTTTCTTTTTCAATAAAATTTAGACCTATTTTTTTAAGGTCTGGATCATCGCCCATCGCCGGAGCATTATCTATGTCTATAAAATTTTCTGTTTTCTTTTCTTCAGTAGGCGCTAAATCAACACCTGCATTATGAAGTGTATCTTTTTCGCCTCCTGTTATCTTATTATCATCTACTGTTTTATTATCTGTATCCATTGGATTTATTATACCAAGAAGATACGAAAAAGGGCCTTATATGTTGTGAATTCTATATTTGTTCACGGAACATCTTCTCGAGTTCTTCTATTTCTGCATCTAGTTTATTATTTTCATCCTCCATTTCGTCTGTTTCACTCTTTAAAACCTTAGTGGGAGTATTTATTGACACACTTCTAGGTTCTTCTGGTAATAAGGTCTCCAAGGGTGTTTCTTTATTTTCAGCTTTTAAAGCTTTAAATTCTGCTTCAGTTTTTGGGACTTCTGGTTCATATTCTACTTCATACGTATTAGCTTCTACTGAGGCTTTCTTATCTTTTTTACCCTCTTCTTCTTTATATTCATCCTTAGCCTTTTTTATAGCCAAAATCTGAGATGGATCGGATGTTATAATCTGATCTTCAGTATATGAAGCAATGATTTTAATCGCTACGTGTTTAAGCCCAGCAAAGAAAATTCCTTCTCCAACTTCTGACTCCAAAAGAAGATATTTTTCCTCGTCTGTTAGGTTGAAAACTTTTTGCAAAGCATCAGCACTACTTGTTGATTGTTTTAATAGGATTTGCATTGAAGAGTTTGTCACAATCGGCATACCATATGGAGAATTGATGAAATCGTTCACGTCTTGAGTGATCGTTGAAAGACCAAGGTAATATTTTCTACCTCGCTTGGCGATAGAATACAAGAAACTCGCTGTGTCTTCAGACTTCATCATCCACCACGCCTCATCGACAATAAGAAGTCTTTTCTTTAAATTTTTTCGAACAGCGTTCCAGATAAAGTGTGTAATGATATACATCGCAACAGGTTTTAGATCGTCTTCCATATCTCGCACAGAAAAAACGATAAACTTTCTGTTTATATCTACGTTTGTTGGTTGGTTTAAGAAATTTTTCCAAGTACCTTGACTGTATTTTATAAGTCGAGTAACAACAGATTCACTTCCCTCAAGTCCTGATAGAACCATTTCAAAGTCAGAAAGAAGTGGTGGCTCAATATTTGCAAAATCAGATTCTGCAGAAATATCTTTCATCGCATATGTTTCAGTGATCGCTTTATCTATTAGCGCATCCTCTTCTGGGCTAAGCCCTCCGAGCATAATACGGAAAAGTCCGACGAGTTGAATCGTGTTCGAGCGTAAAATATCATCCGGGGTTTCGTCTCCTGTTGGCATTGGCAAATCAAAGGGATTGATATGGTGCTCTGAAGAAAGTGAAATATTGAAATATCTTCCACCAATAGCTTCTGCGAGATATTCATATTCCCTTTCTGGGTCGATAACAATAACTTCTGCATCAAACATTAGCGTTCGCAAAATTTCAAGCTTGGTAGAATATGACTTACCAGAACCAGATTTAGCGAAAGTAACAGAGTTATAGTTTTCGAGAGAAAAACGATCAAAGATAATAAGGGATGAGTTGTGTCTATTTACTCCATATAAAATACCCTTATCTGATGATAGGTCGAAAGAAACAAATGGAAAAAGACTTGAAAGTGGCTCTGAATTAAGTTTTTGATGAATTGCCAAAAAGTCGTTCCCTGTTGGAATAACACTATTAAATCCAACATCTTGTTGGAAAAGTGCTGGCTTGATATACACGAGTTTTGACTCAAGCATTGATTTGATTTCGTTTTCTATTTTCGACAACTCTTTTTCTGTCTCAGCGTAGATGGTTATATAAAGCCCAACATCAAACATTTTCTGTTGTGCTTGCTGAAGACTGTCTCGTAAATTTTCTAAATCTTGATACGCAGTATCAAGAACTGGATCACGGACTAAACCTTTTGATTCACGAACATTTATCTGACTCTGGACTTCAGCGACCTTTTTCTGGAATTTCTTTAAAATATCTTCAGTATTTATGTTGTGAATATGAATAGCAACATCAAAAATCTTGTCGAGGTTAATGATAGGCGTAAACCAATTATCAGAAAGATACCTTGGATATGAGATAACGAAATATGTTCGGGTAATCTTATCTCCTAGATTTAAATTTTTTGGAGAAACTTTAAGAGCTGATGGAGCTAAAATATCCTGAAGCTCTAGGGTCGCTGCTTCATAAATCTCTTTCGGCAAAACCGGCATGATTTCACGCTTTTTGGATCCAGATTTGCTTGTTTTTAAAATATTATCTAAAAATCCCATATTATTCTTTATTACCAAAGTTTATTTTAGACTCTGCTTCTCCTGGATTAAAGACTTTGTAGAAAAGTTCAACTTCTTCATCGGTTTTTAGAGCGACTGTTCTAACTCCTACTCGTGAAAGACCTTGTTGGACAAGTGCGACACGTTGCTCAAGCTGAGACCTATATGCTTCAAACTCTGATTTTTTATTATTATCTTTATCTATTTTTGAACTTGGTAAAATCTTATCTAAAAATCCACCAGAAGTGGCGATCACTGCAGGGGTATACGGAATAACAATAAAAAAGTGCTTCGTCATAATATTAACATTGTCTGTGAAATTCTGAATGAATTGCATATACTCTTGAGTTTGGATTTTCAAAAGAGGCTCTGTTTGAGTCTTTAATTTCTCTTCGAGTGTTTCGAGATATGAAGTAACATCATATTTTCTCGATTGAATAGAGATTTGAAGTGAAAAATCCAAGGTGTTTAAGAAGTTTTGGAATTGCATAATAATCGCATTTTGTTCATCTTCTGATTTAAGAGAAATATTTACCGAAGACGCCATAAGCACAGCTCGAAGACCACCGTCTTTTAAAACGACGATACCGTCTTGTATCTCCTTTATCGGTACGAATTCTTGTGATGCGCGCGCGTTTAATGCCATATATTACTTTCTCTTATTCATATCTAAAACATCCAGACTCCATGAAATATCTTTTAGTTTGTTTTCTGTAAGTTTTGGTAAACCATTCTCTAGCGCCACATTTGACTGAGAGCTTGGTAAACTTTTACTCTTTTCTGGGGCTCGTTGCTTCCAAATGAAAAGTTTACTTCTAAAAAAATAGACGAATGAAGATTGTAAAACATCTGAAAACTGACGGCCATTCACTTTATAGAAAGTTAGAGCCAGAGCCAAAGAAACTACAACCATAATAACCGGTATAGCGATAAGAAGTGGTAGAACTTTGTAAAAAACATACCCTCCACCTGCTCCACCTAAAAGATAGATGAATTGTTTAAATGTAAAGGGACCAAAGATTTTATCTTCAATCTCAATAAACTGTGGGACTTGAAATCGCATGTGTACAGTATACCGTATTTAGTATTGTGTATACAGTATTTTTTATAAATTATTGTGGATGAAAAAATCCCGTGAGGGATTTTTTATACTGTATACCCTATACTAAATACTTTCTACTTACTCAATCGGTTCACGATATGGATCAAATTTTATCTCAGGAATTTTAATTACTTTTTCTTCCATGAGTTTTTCCGGGATATTTATTGGAGCTTTAACTTCTACCACCGGTGGTTTTGGTGGCGTAGCGACAGGTGCGGGTTGTGGCTTTGGTTCCGGCTCTTTTTTATTAATCATCGTTAAAATCTCTTTTTTTTCTGTTCGCGGAGCATAATCATCATCTAAATCAACTCCTGCATGGTGAAGTTCATCCTTTTCATCATCTGCCATAATCTCACCTGTTGCAACCTTTTCATAGTGAATCCGAAGCGCTTCGCGGATTTTAGAGAAAAGCCGTTCATTTACTTGTTCAACGATATTCATCAGCTCTTCGTCGTTTAAACCAATTCTTTTTTGGATATTATCAGGATAATCTTTTGGATGCTCAAGGCCAATCATAGTCAAAATTGTTTCAACGGAAAGCGTGTCGATATCATCTATATGCATTTTATGTTCACGACCAATGTTAAAGATAGTTCTCTCCCAATCAGATGCATTAATAGCCTCCCGAACTTCTGTCGGGATTTTTTTCATTTGCTCAGCTATTAATTTTTTCTGATTATCATCCATATATTATTTTTTCTCTTC
>CAZJZW010000001.1:6769-31211 GCA_964550665.1 uncultured Candidatus Saccharibacteria bacterium | reverse complement strand
ACGCCAAGAGCTTTTCCAACCAAACTCTTCACTGTTCCACCAATTGTTCCCGCCATATCCTCTGCTGTTGTTTTAGATATTTTCAGAATCGTTATCACAAATATAAACGGTATAAAGACCGACATAATACGCATAAATGTATCTTGGCTTTCAACGGCTATCGGTGTTTCGAAAAAGATAGTCAAGAACATGATTGTTAAGTATAAGAAGAAAATAAATATCGGAGCAACAAAAGAAAGTTTCAAGACAGTATCTTTCCACGTATCAAAACTAAGTTGTTTTACAAATCCCCCACTTCCTGGAACGGCCAAGGTAATAAAGGCGATTGGCGAGAAAATCATCGCAAACCAAAGACCAACAGTTCTTCCTACCATAAGTAATGCAACCGATAAAAATATTCCAGCTAATGTGAAGTTAACAAAGGCAAGTAATAAGAAAACTCCCACATAAAACGCCATGTTTTTTTCTAGATCTTGAGCTGCAAATGCCGTACCTGAGCCTATGACCCCGCCCGTTGTTGTAGAAACATCTCCTGTTGTTATTTGCTGTTTAAAGATAGATTCACTCAAAAGTCGCTGAGGATTTATCTTCTCTACCAAAGCCGCTGAAATACCTCTATATCCTGATTCTGCAGAATATTCGTCATTTTCAATATTTATACTTTGATAAAAAGCTCTGGCTAAAATATTGCCGGCGTCGACAACAACTCGAGTGAAGAATAGACTAAAATTTAAAAGCAAAGCGACAATAATAAGAGTTGGTATATATTTTTTCGCACTCATTCCCAAAATATGACGAATTGCTAGATACAAAAGTGTGAAAATAAATGCGACGTTTGCAATGTCACGGATGATTCCCCAACCTTTCACTATGAATTCTGACTGATAGGCCTCTGAATTCAGTGTATATCCTAGGAAAAAGTCGAAAATATTGGCAACCAAACCAACAACCCAAAAAGAAACTCCCAAAATAACATGGTAAATAAACGAAAGCACACACAAAGAAAAGTTAGTAAGTATATCACACCCACTACTGAGAGCTGTTTCTATATTTGTCTGACCAGTAAGCTCGCCCGTTGAGACAGAGTTTGTCTGCGCATGCACCAAAGGCGCTGGAGCAAGAAAATACCCAGAGAAAACGACGAATATCGAAGCGATAAAAATTGCTATTTTTTTCATTATACGCACACCCAATTCACTATAAAAGAATTATATCATTCTTCCTAGAAACCAGAGATTTATAATGTGTAAATCGTTAGAAAAGAGATTGTAGACGGTTGGCAAACGTCTGAGTGTTCACTGTTGGAATGTTTAGGTTTTGACCGTTGAAGTTTGAAAGATCAATCTGACCTGTATCGTCACCGAAACTTATGTTGTTCATAAAGTAGTTTGGGTTTGGTCCAGGACCTGGAATTTGACCAAAAGAAGGGTTTTGAGATATCGAAGGATATGGGTAAACAACTCTCTCGTTTAAGCCAGGATAGTTGTTGTTATTAACCTCTTGGATACATTGGTTTATATAGTTATTAACCGCAAAAACCTGAGAGTTGTAATTTATTATGTCTTGCTGAAGTTGATTATACTGACCTTGGTTTACTAACACGCCTTGATTTGAAACTTGAGCCAAAAGAGATGATATTGTTTGCATTTCTGGACTGTTTGTGTCGGCTTGCTGAGCAGGGGTCAACGCGGCAAGCTGACTTTGAATAAGTTGAAGTTGTGGCATAACAGATGTAAGTCCATTTATTTGCGACTGTAAATTTGTCATTCTATTTGTATATTCTTCTATTTGTAGATATAGGTTTGTAGCGGCCGGTCTAACAGCTGGTGGAGTACCAAGAAGCGGATACTCAGCAAAAACAGCATCTCTGTATTTACCTAGAATGAAGTTAATAAATGCAACAAATTGTTCATAATTTGGAACAGCCGAATCAGGAACATTCACGCCTGTAAATTCTTGAACTCTGTCTCCATAGTAAGCAGCAGTTTGACCAGGTAATATTGAGGCAATAGAGTTTTGAAGATTTATAGAACCATTTTCATACCACTGTGGGTTTGGCCCAGGAACACAATAGTCAAGAGTTTGTATATCTCTAATCAATGTATTGAGGGATTGCATCGCAACTCCTGCTTGAAGCATATAATTTTGTTGTATAGAAACAATTCCTGGATCTGTGGCTGTGCCACTTCCGTTTACAGCTGTTATTACTGATGTTTGTTGAGAATTTGATCCGAAGTTAGAATCGTTATTTTGTGCCCAAACAGCGTTATAGTTTGGATCATTTGGATTTGAACTGTACACCCCATCTGTACGGTAAAGAGACCGAACTCCTCCGGCAACACTTTGGAAAAGCTGAGCAGCAAGTGCATCAAAAATAAGTCCGAGGTTTTCATTCAACTCGTCCCCTAGTTCTAGATTTCGAAGAGGTGAACCCAAAACTTGTGTTGTTTGCTCGGCAAGAAGTCTACCTGGAGTAACTGTTTTCCATTGGACACAAGTACTTCTTTGGACTATAAAATTATATTCTCCAGCTTGCGCTATAGAGTCAGACTGACTAAGTGGCATGGGTCCAAAAATACCTACCAAGTAGTCAATGACGGCTTGAGGTAAACCTTGATAAATACTCGCTGGCATAACCTGACCCGCAGGCACCAAAGGATAATTTCCAAGATAAAGGGCATTTGTTGGATCAATATATTCGTCTCCCGCCGTATAGTTACTATCATTAAGTGCAGTTTTCGCACACTCTCTTTGGTTTAAAAATCCAGCACCTTCGTTTAACTCTTGTTGGAAATTTTTTGTAATATTAATATTTGTTCCTGCTGTCTGGCGAGCAAGGTGGTTGTTTGCCATAAGATAGTTTCCGAAAACGTTGTTGTTTGGTTGAGCGAAAGCTGTATAACCTGCCCATCCTCCGACACTAAACCGCGCTTGGAAGTTTGAATAACTTGCATATTGGTTATTGTGTTGAAGGACTTGGTTTAAAGAAAATTTCAAATTGTCTTGTAATCTATTTTGAACAGTGAGAAGAATCGTTTCGGATATGATTTGGCCGAAAGGATAATCTGCTGGGTTAATTGAGAACCACCCGGTGAAACTAGTTACTTCATCTTTAGCAATCTGCTCAAAGAAGTTTGGTCGATCTTCTGGATAGAATGGGTTTCCTTGGAAACCACTGTTGATCCACTCGACGGTCATCAGAGTTATTTTATCGATAACTTTGAGCACAGCGTACCGAGCAATCGCGTCTAGACACTGCTCTTTTTTATTATTTGCATTGACCTCTTTTTCTGTGTTTTTAGTATTTGTTCTTGTTTGTGAATCTTTTGTTGGCACAGACATTGCATCATTTACAGCACCTACTGCACTAGTTGGGTCTGTTGGATCAATACCAAAACCTAGAGCATTTCCTATCGCTCCGATACCATCAGAAATCAACCCTGGTAAATCAATACAGCTAGCCGCTACTGCTCCAAGACCTTGAATATTAAAACCACCTTGTGCATTTCCGCCAGCACCCACAACTTGAGCTCCGGCACTTTGCGGAAAAATAGAAAAAGAGACGAGAGAAATAAATATAGAAGAGAGTATTATGTTTTTGAGAAAATAATTCATAATAAAATTTAATTTATTATACCATTTTGATTAAAATAAGAAGCTAATGTAGACAAGGAACTACTTACATTTTTAGAATATTCATCATATTTACTCAAATATGTTGTAACTTTCAGAGGATCATATTCAATATTTCTAGATTCTAAAATCACTATTGCAACCTTGTTAATGTTGTTTAAAAGAAACAAATGACCTCCTGAAGCATTATAGGGAACCTCCATCGCAAGAAGACCGTCTTCAAGCTTTGAGTACATTAAATTTATCTTAGCAATATTATCAAGAGCTGTTGTATCTTCTGGATTTTGAATGAGTAATGCAATATTTTCAAGCTCTCGAACTTCTTTGTGCGGAAGAGAATTATAAAGTGCTTCAAAATTTTTGTAATAATTTTCTGCTGAAATCCCTGAGAGTTTGAGGCTTCCAAGATTATATTTATCTTTTATAGTAAAATTTGAAATTGATTTTCCAACCCCTTGTGAGAATTGATCTATCGTTTCTTGATTGAACGATCCGCTCTGGCTTAAAACAGAAGCTGTAGTAAAGAACTGCTTAGCGAAAACTTCTGTTTCGTTGTTGGGATCTGATTTGTATGTTTCGTCGACATCTATTTCTTTCCTTTTATTCTCGACAAATTTTTTATCATCTACTCCATCACTGTCTGTATCTTTTAGTGCTGGGTTCGTACTCCAAAGAGACTCTTCCCAATCATAAAGCCCGTCTTCATCTGTGTCTTGTGAGAAAAAATCATCTTCTTTAATTAATTTAACCAACTCTTCTCCTGACTTACTCTGCCAAACTGTTTTTTTATTTAAAATTTTACCAACTAAAAAAACCAGAGAGCCTAGAAAGAGAGTAATGAGTATTATCCTGACAAATTGTTTACTTGGTAAGTATTTTTGCATATGTTAGCCATTAACCTGAACTGATGTTCCATGTAAGATTGTACGAAAACCATTAACGGGAACTGGTACACCTGGTGGTGGAACGGGTACAAAACACTCTGGAAGAGGAACGATGCTCCCCAACCCTAAAAACCATGCACTAGAAACAAGGAGGTGAAAATTTGAAACGGGATAATAGTCTCCCACAAAAGGCCCTGCTGGAGACGGCCCACTTGGAGCAATAGTGAATGGACTTCCGGGTTTTCCCGCAGGACAAACAATCCCAGGGGTTGGCGCAGTTATAATTCTTCCACCAATTCCTTGATACGGGGACACTAGCTGAGCAAAAGCAACATTTACAGACAAACCGAAAAGTATAATTACTACAAAAAATATGATTTTCTTCATAGTGTCATTATATACCAAAGAAAAAACTTCTTATGTGGATACTAGACAGATCGTATAAGAGAAAGCCAAGTCTGGAGCGACAACTTTTCAGCTCGAATTGTAGGGTCAATATTTAATTCCTTGAATTTTTCTTCCAAAAGCTCTCTTTTAATGCCTAAGCCTGTTAAATTTTTGAGTAGGGTTTTTCTTTTTTGTGAAAAACCAGCCTTCACAAACTTGAAAAACTCGTCTTTCTCTTTATTTTTCAACATATTTTTTATATTTTCAATTAAAAGGATAGCTGAGTCTACTTTTGGTTCTGGAGAAAAGTAACGAGCTGGGATTTTACCGACAAACTTTGGCTCACCAAAAACTCGCACGCTCATAGAAAGGATACTTTCTTTCCCGTCCCGCGCCACTACCCGCTCAGCAACTTCTTTTTGGACGATTAACGCCATACATTCTGGCTGATGGTCAGACTCTAAGAATTTTTCTAAAATAGCGCCGGTTATGTAGAAAGGAATATTTGCGACAACTTTATATTTTTTAGGAAGTTTTGTTAGGTCAAAGGTTAAAATATCATCTTCTAGCAAAACAAGTTTTTTGTTTTTTATGTCTTCTTGAAAAGCTTCTGTTAAACCTGGAATCAAATCTCTGTCTTTTTCGATAGCAATAACTTTACCCGCTGATTCTAAAATTTTAGTTGTTAGGGCACCTTTCCCTGGTCCGATTTCTACCACGGTATCTTTTTCAGAAATTTTCGCCGCTAAAATAATATCCCTCAGGGCTTTTCCAGACTTTAAGAAATTTTGACCTAGGTGTTTTTTAGCTTTCATTCCCTAAATATACACTATATTATTTCCGAAACCACTACTGTCGCGCTCTTCTCGATGTACTAATAATTCTGGGATATCATCTAAAAATTCCGAAGGATTTCGCACTTCTATATTTCCAAAAACCATTCGTATTGTCGCATAACTTAGAAAAAGTTTTTTCTTTGAACGCGTCACAGCAACATAAAAAAGTCGTCGCTCCTCTTCTTCATTATAATCCCTTTTCATCGATCTTTTACCGTGGGGGAATAAATCATCTTCAAGTCCGACAATAAATACATGGTCGAATTCCAAACCTTTCGACGCGTGAACCGTCATAAGTTTTACTCCATTTTTTGGTTTCTTTTTTACTGTTTCACTCAATGTGTCTTGGTCAGAGGCAAGAGCTGCTTCTTCCAACAAAAGTTCAATTCCCTCCATATTTGGAAGCTCGTCATATTTGGTGGCAAAGGTGATAAGTTCTTTCACGTTTTCAAGCCGTTCTAAATCGTCTTCCAGTCCTGTTTTTAAAAGATCGTTTTCTATTCCTGATTCTTTAATCACGAACGCCACTGCTTCCGACGGCTTGTGACTTTCAGAAAAATTCTTTATCTTTTCCAGAGATTCATAGAAGGATTTTATTTTAAGCCTTGTTTTTAAAGGTAATTCTGACTCTTTACCGATGAAAAATTTATCAAGAGTAGTTTTACCCAAACCTCTTTTTGGTTCATTTATAATTCTTCGAATATCAGAAAGTGAGTCTGGATTTAGACTTGCACGAATATAAGAAAGAACGTCTTTGATTTCTTTTCGATCAAAAAAACGTATTCCTAGAACTTGATACGGTAACGAATATTTGAGCATATACTCTTCAAAGAGTCGCGACTGAAAATTTGCTCGATATAAAATAGCGATATCGTTTGGGTTAACTCCTTTGTCCATCATTTCTGTAACTTTGTCCGCTACAAATTCTGCCTCAAATTTATCGTTGTAGGCTTCGAATATAGAAATCAGTTCCCCATCTTCATTTTCAGTAAATAAATTTTTATCTTTTCTTTGTTTGTTTTTTCGGATGATGTGATTTGCAACTTCAATAATATTTTTTGTTGAACGATAGTTTTGTTCGAGTAAAATAACTTTCGCTCCAGGATAGTCTTCTTCAAAATTTAAGATATTTGTGATGTCAGCCCCACGCCAACTGTAAATATTTTGATCTGAGTCCCCGACCACACAAATGTTGCCGTACTTTTTTGCTAAAAGTTTCGTTAAAAGGTATTGAACTGTGTTTGTGTCCTGATACTCGTCCACGTGAATATATTTCCAGCGTTCTTGATACGTATCTAAAACATCTTTATGTTCTTGAAACAAAATCACCGTCTTTAAAAGTAAGTCATCGAAGTCGAGACCTTTTTCTTTTACTTTTTTCTCTTCATATTTTTGCCAAACACGCGCGATAACTTGGGAATTATACGACTGCGCATTTCTGCCAAACTCTTCCAAACTTACAAAATTATTTTTCTGCGTTGAAATAATACTTTTAAACATTCTGGTAGGACTTTGTTTTGGATCAATATTTAAATCTTTCAAAACTTCTCTTATGATTGAGTTCGTATCAGCGTCATCCAATATAACGAAATGTCGATTGAGTCCGATTTTCTCTGCGTTATCCCGTAAAATCTTCACGGCTAAAGAGTGAAATGTTGCAATCATTGGTCGTCCGGAAACTTTCCCTGCGAGCATGTGTCCGACACGCTCGACCATTTCTTTCGCAGCTTTATTAGTAAATGTAACCGCCAAAATATTTTCTGGAGAAACTCCTTCGTTTATTAAATAGACGATTCTGTGAGTAACTGTTTTTGTTTTTCCGGCTCCGGCTCCAGCCACTATCAAAAGCGCTCCGTTTTTACACAAAACTGCTTCTTTTTGTCTTTCATTGAGACCAGATAAATAATCCATGAAAGATACTATAACATAAAACAAAATGTCCCCGACCGGGGACATTTTGTTATTTTTTAAGTTTATAAACCTTGATGATTCTGTATTTACCATCTGATGTTTGTTCCATCTTTTCTTCTACTAGGCTACCAACCTTGTCTCCATTTAATCTTGCTTGGCTGTTGATCATTTCATTTGCAACCCCTTGGTTGGAACTCTCTTCATATATACCAATATGGTCTTCTCCTAGCGCCATCAGGTTTCCAACATATTTTAGCTTACTGCCTGTAATATATTCCTTTGCTATTTTAGAAACCATTTCACTTTTTTGAGGTATATCTGTATTAGAAGAAATATACTCAACTCCATTTAAAGAAACTTTTATCGGTCCGGATGGCATTTCAAAAACATCATTTGCCCGCAAACCTTGAGATATTTTTATTTTCTGACCATTTATATAATTTTTTAGGGCCTCGTGTTCACTTGTTCCTGGTGCATATTTATTAGACTCTAATATTTCTTCCGCCACAACCAATCTATCAAAGTCAGGATTAAACTTTAGCGCTTTGTGATATGCCGGATTAACTAAATCATTTAAAGCTTCATTTCTAAGAACTGGATTGTCTTCTAAATTCCACGATGATTCTACTGTAACTGGGATAAATTTCTTTCCAGCTCTATCACCGAAAGAAACTTCGTAAGTTTTTCCAGATATTTTAGCGCTTGTTTCTGGAACAGGGACTGCTTCTTTTCTCGGTACAAAGTCAGATCCTTCTGAAACAGAGGTTACACTTGGGTTAATTTTTGGCTTTTCCTCATCCGTACCAAAGTATGTGATTTTTTCTGGTTTAGGAACTTCTGCTATCTTTATATTTTCTTGGCTACCAGCAAATGCTCCTTTTGTTAATTCTTTTATTTTTATACTATCAGCTGAGATCTTTTTTTGTAAGAACACCCTTTCTTTATCTGTTAGATCTACAGTTGAATCATTTAGTAGATTTTCAGATTTGATCAGTTCAACAATAGGAGCAGCGTTTTGTCGTAAAAGATAAACTTTTGTTGAGTCTGTTCCCGGCGCTTCTGGTGAAATAAATTTATTTGGAGTTCTTAAAAACTCATTTGCTCTTTCAGATAAAGTTCCAGCCAGATTAACGCTCTTTATCTGACCATCTGGACCCTCTGCAAATTTCCAACTACCTCTAACACTTGAATACCCTCTCTCTGTCGGAACTGGTTTTTCAAACCAATTCGTTGGGCCTGGTTTAACTTCTTTAGTTGTAGCATATCCTTCGTTTGGAGCTTCTGGTCTTTTGACAGGCTCAGATTCAACATAAGTAGCTTCTGTTTCTATAGAAGGACTTTCGGCTGAGGCTAGTCCTATTCTTCCTCCGTCAAAAAACTTTCTTTCAGATTCAACAACAGAAACATCTTTTACACCTTGTGGAACATACACTTCGTCTGTTCCATTAAGACCTACAAACCGAACAATACCTTTTGAGTCTATAGAGAACCCTTCGCCTTTTTTAATGATCGCACTTTCGTTAACTTCTCCTGGTTTATAAAACCCCCATTCTCGAGCTAATTTATTTGGATCTTTTGATAAGAATTCCCTATACTGCTCTGGAACATTATTTCCAAATTTTAATTTAAGATTATCTTGCATGTCATCAATCGCACCGATAACTCCACGCGAGCCTGCCATCACAGTTTCTACCGGAGTAACATTTTCACTTAAATTAGGAGCTTTTGGAAGAGATGTTGGAGTGTCATCAGAAAAAAAATTTGAAATAATCTCTTTTGCTTTTTTCAAGCCCTCAGTACCCTTTTCTGAAATCGCTTCCCATGCACCGCTAAAGAACCCAGCTTCTTGTGCGTATCGCAAGCCCATACCAACTTCGTAACCGAGTACCCCAACAGATACTCCTTTAAAGAATGCCAAGGCTCGTGCAACATCTTTCTCTTTCTGGACAGCATCATCCTGGACAAACTGCTTAAATCGATCAAAGACTTTTTCTTCTTTTGTTTTTTCTGGACCAAATCCACCTTCCATTTCAACAGTAACAGCCGCCTTCGACATCATCTCAGAAAGCTTATATTGATTGAGAGTTTGTTCTTTTTGAGATCCAAAGTTAATTCGTCCATCCCTCATCATTTCTTCGGTAACAAAAATTCTTGTTTTTATTGTTTCAACTATCTTTTTCTTACTTTCTTTATCTGTGGTTTTTTCAAGCTGACCAACAAGTTTTTCAAGTCTCTCATAGACATTTGAAGAATTAACTGCTTTTTTTATCAAAAGATCATTTACCTCTTTTCCATACCTTTGTTGTAACTCTTTTTCTTTATATTCAAGATTTTTCTTTCGGTAGGCCATGAGCCCTCCGACAGCCCCAGAGACTGCGAGCCCCACACCGGTAACAGCCATAGATCTACCAAGCCATTTTGTCGCAAAACCAGCTCCTGTAAACATCGCACCACGGGCAAAATCATTAGCCTTTGCGCCCAAAACTTTTTCAAAAAAGTTTGCTGAAAGATTCTCCATCTCTGGATTTTGAGTGATAAATGTTCCAAATTTTACTCGAGCATCTGTTTCAGCAATTTTTATTAAGGCTTCCTTTCGAATATTCTTTTCACCTTCTTCATCAATGTTTGGATTTTTATATTTCGCTTCTTCAATCATCGCTTTTAGCAAAGATTCTTTTGCTCCTGTGTAACTCGAATATGCTTTTTGGTATGCTTGTCTCTGTGAATCGGTTGCACTCTTTAACGACCATTCGAACGGCATTTCACTAAAACGACTCGCTGCCACATTAAAAAATACTTTTGGTGTTTCGAATTTCTTGTCAGAAGAAGTTGTTTCTACATATTCAAAATGCGGAGCCAGTCTACCCTTTTCGTTTAATTCATATTTAAGTTCTGGTGCATCGAGAAGATAGTCGTTTAAAGTTTTTATGTCTAATCGATAATCTTTTATCCCACCCTTTTTTATTTCTTGGATCATCTTGTCACGAAGAGCAACTTGTCGTTGACCTTTTACAAAACTTGAACCAAGTTTTTTCCAAAAGCCCATCTTTTGGATTTCTTCTTCATTTTGTGTTTTTGATGCGAAGTCTGCGTCAAGATATATTTTCTGTTCAAGTTTAGAAAAAAGATATTGTTGTTTTGCGGGAGATAAAGAGAAAAATTCTGGCGATAAAAGAATTATATCTTTTTCAGATAAGTTAAATTCTTCTTTAAGTTTTTTTGCTAATTCTGTTTCAGCAAAGCCAAAATTTGGCGTTTTCTTTTCTATATCATCTTTAGCCAATCTTTCAGTAATTTTTTGTTTGTCACCTCCTGATGGTAACTGTCTTTCCTTTAATTTTTCTATTAACTCATTCTTACCCAAATTTTCATAACCCTTTGGAATACCAACAAGAAGTTTCTGATCCGCTAAAAATTCCTTCGCACCTTCTGATGTTCCTTTTGCAGACAAATCATACCTGTCCTTATTTATTTTTGCTTTTATATAGTCTTCTGCTTCTTTTGGTAATGGTTCTATGTCTTCCTTTTTTGGTAGTGGCACACTCTCTTCCTTTGGTTTCGAGAGTTTAGATCTAATTACTTCTTTGTTTTTACGGATAAATGCCTTGTCTTCTTCTGTAAAATTTACTTCACCTAATTTATCACGTTTATTTGTAATATATTCAATAAAAGCATCAACTGTCATTTCTTCTACCTGACTTTTATTTTCGGATGTATTTACCCGACCTTCCTCAAGGACTTGTTCTGGTGGAAGATGTTGCCAAATAACCATTTGTTGTTCTCGCTCTGAAAGCGCAGAATATTTTTCAAGAGTCCAGCCCATTTTTGAAAGCTCTGCTTCTCTTATTTTATATTCTTCAATCGCCTTTCCTTTAGCTTCTTGCTCTTTTGAATTTCCTATTGAAGTTCTTTGGCCTGATCGATTTTCTAAGCGCACCTTTAATTCTTTTAAATCGACCTCTTCTTCTGTGCGGGTGTAACTTCCATCAGTACCAACATTCGTTTCTTTATAGATATATTTCTTTTCTTTATTTTCAGGAATTTCTGGGGTCGGCAAAACTTCTGGAATTGGAGCAACGGTCTCTTCTCTAAACCAAGCGTTTCGAGGGATTTGTTCTTCAACAATTCTATTTTGATCTTTTACTGGAAGAGCGAGTATTTCTTCTTTAGAATAACCAAGATCTTGTATGTATTTTTTAGCCGATCCCTCTTTTGCTTGAATATTTGTTTCAACTGTAGAAGAAAGTTGTTGCACTTCTTCTTGTGACCTACCCACTTGTTCTGCCGAAGATTCTGATTTTAAAGAATCTTCCAAACCTAATTTTTCTTCACCACCTATAAATGCTTCCGGTGTTTTTACCTCTGCTTTTTTTGTTATTACTACATTTTCAAGCTTAGAACCAGAAGAACCAAGTTCTTCTCTAACTTTTTTAATATCTTCTTTGAGTTTTCCAACTTGATCAATATCCCCCACTTTCTCTGCTTTTTTAAAATCTCTTTCAAAGGTTTTTAACTGGAAATTAAGAATTTTTATTCTTTCATTTTCTGAGCCCGGGCGAGATTCAAGGTTTGACCCAGAAGATTTTTGGGAAACAATATTAGATTCAGCGCTTAACCATTGTCTGAATGATTTTTTATCATTGGTTGGCGTAGACATTTCAGATCTTTTTACTTTAACCCAATCTTCTGGTTTAATTTTTTCTTGGATAATCTTTTCTTTATCATTATTAGAAATAACAAAAAATATTTGATTTAAACTATAACCTAAATCTCTCATTTGGAAGTCACTCTCATTGAAAGATTTTTTATTTATATTTCTATCTAGAATGAGCTCTTTGTCATTTTTTGAAAACAAGGTGAGGTCTTCTTTCTCCCATCCAAGCTCTTTAAATGGAGCAAACTGGCCTTCGTAGTCAGAATTTTTTTTAGATAATTCATCAACAAGAAATTCCCTGTCTTCTTTTTTTAGAGAATTAAATTCTTCTTTTGAAATTCCGTGTGCCTTTAGGATCGCTTCATTGATAAACCCTGAGGCAATCTGACCAGCCTGATTAAAACTCTCTCCCTTCAATTCATCATGTTCTGTTATCCTAGATAGATCTGCTGGTTTTTCTTCAGTATTTGAAGGGACTTCGTTTTCTGTGTTTTGTTTATAATAATTTGGAGAATTTACACTCTCATTTGCTTTAAGTTTGGCAACTCTCTTTTCTATCTCCTCTTTGTCTAAATAATCGGAGTCATCGCCATATTTATGTTCGAAATGAACCCGTTCTGGGTCTCTTTCAGCCATAGAGCGCCTTAAGGTACTCGGATCAAAAGCCTCTCTATTTCTAGATTCAAATTTGTTAGACATGACTGGATTTATTATACAACAAACTTTGACAAAAACAGGCATAATCAGTTTATCCACAATCTGATTGACTCCCTTCTTCGGGTGGTATACCATTTACCTACGTGTTGATTTGGACGCACAAGACAATAAACCATTTTCCAATTAATGTTGTAAAATAAGGGTTTTTCAGGAAGATTAATCAACAATAAAACAAAAAGGCTTATAAAAACTTCACAACAAGACCCAGATCCACTTAGTCAACTCAGTTTCTCTGGACGGGTATCAAATAGCTTTAAAAAATGGCTTTTCATAGGAAAAGCTTCTATTCCTTTTGCCCTTACTTTCTCTTTAATCGTTCTACCTATTGCTAAATCAGAGGGTGATGAAATCATAAAATCAAATACTCTTGATTTAAACTCTCAGAACCTAAAGCTTCTACGACCAACCATGGCACCAGACTTAACGGGCGGAACTGGTGGTGCTGAAATATTAATTGAAGAAAATGCCCTAATTGCAACATTAAATACGACCTCTGAGGCTTCGGGGGAAGAAAAAATAACTCGAGCTGGCGCTGATGAGATCAGTATCTATATCGTCCGAGAAGGAGATACAATCTCACAAATAGCAGAGATGTACGGCGTAAAAATAAGTACTATCAAAGGTTTTAATGATATAAAGAACGACAGTGATCTAAAAGTTGGGCAAGACCTACTTATCTTACCTATTGATGGAACTTCTCACACTGTGGCAAAGGGCGAAACTCTTGGAAGTATTGCCCAAAAATACAACAGTGACGAAACGGATATCAAAGTATTTAATGATCTTTCAAGTAGTGCTTTAGTGGTCGGTTCTGAAATTATTATTCCAAACGCAGAACCAGCCCCTGCTATAGAAGTAAAAAGTACTAAGGTGGCAACAGTAGGAACAAAGACCGCTGACAAAAAAACATCGACAACAAATACGCCATACTCTAGTGGATTCTATACACATCCAATACCAAGAGGTTCAGTAAAAAGCCAAGGGTTTCATGGCCCATACGAGGCTCAAGATTTAGCAGCGCCAATAGGAACAAAAATCGTCGCTTCATCAGGTGGTAGAGTGATCGCGGCAAAACTTGGATACAACGGAGGATACGGAAATATGGTAATCATAGATGACGGTGTTGCAAATGTTCTCTACGCCCACATGAGTGAATTAAGTGTTAGTACAGGCGAAGTCTTAGATCAAGGGGAACAGGTTGGATTAGTTGGATCAACAGGACGATCAACTGGTCCTCACCTACACATTGAATACCGAGGAAAGAAGGGCCCAATGAAAACTCCAGTTTGGAAATAAAAATTAAAAAGAAAAGCCCGGCGCTTCGCGCCGGGCTTTTCTTTTAGAAACTAACACTATCCACTAGAAACTAGTCTAGTATTCCTCTTTCGGTCGATATGCCAATGCCTCTAAAAGATGTTTCGTTTCGATATCATCCTTGTCATCAAGATCCGCAATCGTTCGAGCGAGCTTTATAATCCGATGATATGCTCTCGCTGATAGACCCAGCTTTTCTGCTGAAGTATTTAAAATCGTTCTAACGTCTTTAGAAATACTTACCACCCTATCAAGATCTCGAACTGACATTTCACTATTTGTTTTAGCACTAGAACTTCCTAGCCTTTTCTTTTGTCGATCTCTAGCTCGAATTACTCTTTTCACTATATCTTCGCTCTTCTCACCTGACTTTTCTTTTGCACCTAGAAGTTCATAATCAATTTTTGGAACATCGACCCACATATCGATTCGATCGATAATAGGTCCTGAGATTTTCTTTTTATATCTAACAATATCACTTGCAGTAGCATTATCTGGTGGTGGATTCATCGCAGCGATCAATATAAAGTTTGTTGGAAACACCGCCGTACCTTTCGAACGAGAAATATGCACAACTCGATCTTCTAAAGGCTGACGTAAAGACTCGATAACCCTGCGGTCAAACTCTGGAAATTCGTCCAAGAATAGAACTCCTTTATGAGCCAACGTGACTTCACCAGGTTTTGGAAATGTTCCACCACCAATAACAGAAACGTAACTAGATGTGTTGTGCGGAGATCGAAATGGTGGGTAGGTTATAAGAGGACCATCAAGTGTTCCGGCAACACTATGAATCTGGGTTATTTCTAAAATATCTTCTTTTGAAAGTGGGGGTAATATCCCGGAAAAAGCCCGAGCCAACATGGTTTTTCCTGTTCCCGGTGGTCCATACATCGCGATATTGTGTCCACCCGCCGCTGCTACTTCAAGACCACGTTTAGCTACATCTTGCCCTTTAATATCAGAAAAGTCGTTATGTGCTTTTGACCGTTCTGGTGAAATATCAGTTGGTTCTTGAACTGGTAAAGAAAATTTAACATCGTCTTTTAAGTGGTTTATTGCTTCCAATAAATTATTAACTGGAAAAATAGAAATATCTTTTATTAAAGCTGCTTCTTTTTTATTTAAATCAGGAACAAAAACTTCTTCGAAGCCTAAATTTTTTAGAGTTTTGATCAATGCCAAAATTCCCTTCACTGGTTTTACTTCTCCATTTAAAGAAAGTTCTCCGATAAAAGCTTTTTTCTCAGGATTAAACTTTATTTCTTCATTTGAAAGCAAGTAACCGAGCGCGATCGCTAAATCAAAATACGAACCTTCTTTTTTTACTGATGCAGGAGAAAGAGAAACGACGATTTTTTGATTACTTTGTTTTGGGGACTTTAGTCCGGAGTTTTTAATAGCTGAGCCAACTCGGTCTCTCGCCTCTTCAACAGCCTTATCAGGAAGTCCAACAACAGAGAAGTTGTGCAGACCTCTTGAGATATCTGTTTCTATTGTTATGAGCTGCCCATCGAGAACATTCACCTGAGCAGAATAGACTCTTGAGAATGACATAATAAAAGTATACCGTACTCATTATTTTGTATTAAGTATTTTTAAAAAAATCTGTGTAAAAGAAAAAGTCCACGCCTTCGGCGCGGACTTTTTCTTTTACTGCTTAGTCATTCATATGTTCCTTACAGGTTCTTGCGGCCGGGTTCGCCATAAGTCTGTCTTCTTCAATATCTTTCCCAGATAATTCACACTTACCGAAACTTCCATCACTTCTTTCTATTTTAGCTATCGCATTTTTAACATCAATATATCTTTTTTCAAGTTGGCCAAGTGTATTTGCCCGAAGAGCAAAATCTTCGTCAAAGTCAGCTGCGTCATTTTTATCTGCCACATCAGCTTCTCCGGCTTCTTTTTGATACGCACCCCAATCCCCCGTTTCAGGATCCATAATCCCAAGATCTCCGAGCTCTAGTTCAAGCCGTGCTCTTTCTTCAAGAAGCATTCCTTTTAATTTTTGTATATCCATATGAATTATTTTAACATAAAATAATTTAGTTTCTAGTGACTAGAAGCTACTCACCTTTACTTAATACTTTGTGAATTTATCCTTTTTATTATCTCATCAACTGATGGATTGTGGTTGGTCATCAAAATAGTACTTCGATCTAGATAAATATATGAAAAAACTAAGACTCCGTTATCATCATATACACTTCTCGATTCTTTATTGAAAGTTACCCCACTTTGGAATTCTTTAAGAAATATGTCTCCTTGGAAAGATTTTGGGTCGATTTTAAAGAGTCTTACCAAATCATTAACCATCGAAACTTCCCAATCTTTCATCGCAGAAAACGACTCATTAAAATCTTTTACTTTGAAAATTAAAAACAGATTTCCCTTATCTTCTACTTTATAAGTCCCTAGCATAAATTGCCCGGTCAGTGTCCGAGTAACAGTTTCCGGAACCTTGATACCAAGTTTGTTAAATAAAATATTTACGGAGATCAAAGATTGGCCGACAGAAGTCTGGTTCATAATAAACATGTTGGTTACAGTTTCATTTTCAGCAAAACCTGCGAGTCCAGTCTTATGTATAGAATTAAATAAATTACCTCTGGTTAAATTTGTTATATCTGTTTGGGTTTGATTTTCGGCGTAAATAAGACTTGGAGAACCAATCGGCGCAACTACAGAAATCGGCGCATCCTTATTTATAATCGTATAGATAAAAATAAGTATCCCAGCGACAATGAAAATGACTCCTAGTAAAATAACGATAAGATTTTTAGTACTTGTTGGATCTCTTTTTTCTTTATAGGCTTGTCGACGCTCTTGTTCAGCTAAGGCGATTTTTATAACTGAACCTTTTTCACGACGCATAATGTCAGCGATGTCAGCAGCATAAGTACGGATACCAACACCAACTTTTTTTACTTCTTCTTGTGGAGTTTCTTGTGGCTCACTCGAAAGCCCCACACTTGCAGTGGTTTTTTCTAATTCTTCTTTTAGGAGATTTCTGTCCGCCTTAAGACTCATGCCAATATTTTACCACACGATTTTTATTTTTACAGAAATTTTATATAGAAAAAGAAAAAGCCCATCTCGCAAATGCGCGAGACGGGCTTCGTGGGGCAAGACAGGACTCGAACCTGTGACCTTTGGATTAAAAGTCCAACGCTCTAACCATCTGAGCTACTTCCCTATTTTAAATTTTCAAAGTCACAAGAACTTCGAGCCTCCGGACGGGACTTGAACCCGTGACCTCCTGATTACGAATCAAGCGCTCTACCAACTGAGCTACCGGGGCAAAGAACGTACTCGGAGTATATTACTCGAGAGTGAAAAATTGTCAATCTAAAAGCCCGTCTGCCAAAGGCAGCCGGGCTTTTAGATTCTCTTTAGTTACCCTTTCGGATTTTTCACGAAATCCTTGTCAGCTTCTTTAATCGAAAGTCCGAGTTTACCCATTTCATTTTTAATAATTTTAACTGGAACAATCTGACCAAGCTTTAACACCTCTTCCACCTTCTCTACTCGGAAAGGTGCAATCTCTGAGATGTGAATCATTCCTTCTTGGCCGTTCATCATCTTAGCAAACGCACCAAAATCTTTTATACCAACGATCTCTGCACTTGATGTGTCACCGACCTTCCATTCATATGTCATATTTTCAATAATCTTTTTTGCTTCTTCTGGACCCTCTGCAAGTCCCGTGATAAACACTGTTCCGTCATCTTC
Source organism: uncultured Candidatus Saccharibacteria bacterium (assembly GCA_964550665.1). Lineage (GTDB taxonomy): Bacteria > Patescibacteriota > Minisyncoccia > Phycocordibacterales > CSBR16-119 > JAUPTX01. The sequence continues at coordinate 13,140 of CAZJZW010000001.1, read as the reverse complement.
AATCGTGATTTCTGTTTTTGTTTTTTCGCGAATTTCATTTATCGTTTTTCCTCCAGAACCTATAACCATTCCAATTTTATCTGGATTTATTTTCGTCACCAAAATCTTCGGTGCAAAAGGAGAAATATCTTTTCGTGGCTCAGCAATAGCTTCTGTGATTACCTTCAAAATTTCTGTTCGAGCTTTCACACTTTGTGTCATAGCTTCAACTAAAATTTTATGTGAGACTCCATCGACTTTTACATCGAGCTGTATCGCAGTCAATCCATTTTTCGTTCCTGCAACTTTAAAATCCATATCTCCGTAGTGATCTTCTGGACCTTGGATATCTGTCAGCACTTTGTAGTTCTGTTCATCTTGATACATGAGTCCCATCGCAATACCCGCAACCGGCGCCTTGATCGGCACACCTCCATCCATGAGCGCTAGTGTTGATGCACATATAGAGGCTTGTGAGGTAGAACCATTTGAAGACATAGACTCTGAGACAAGACGAATCGTATACGGAAAATCTATTTTACTTGGAAGCACCACCTCAAGTGCCTTTTCAGCCAAGGCTCCGTGTCCGACTTCTCGTCTGTTTACAAACCCTGCTCTTCCCATTTCCCCTGAAGAATATGGCGGAAAATTATAGTGATGCATAAAGCTTTTATTTTCTTCAAGTTCCATACCGTCAACAAGTTGCGCGTCTTCTGGTCCGCCTAGTGTGAGTGCGGTAAATACGTGAGTTCCACCTCGGTAAAATATTCCAGAGCCGTGAAGCACTTTTGAAAAACCTCCCGCCTGTGCATAGAGTCCTCGGACCTGATCCATTGCTCGGCCGTCAGCTCGCTTGTTATTCTTCACCGCTTCAACGTGAATAAGGTTGTCGAGCTCAACTTCGAAAAAGTCCATTTCTTTTTTAAAGCTAGTGGCTTCCGGCAAAGCTTCTTTTAAAAGTTTTTTGAAAGAGTCTTTTAGCTCTTCCATCTTCTTTCCACCAGGAGTATTTGTAATCGCATGATCATACAAAGATGGTCGTATCTTTTCTTCAAAAATCTTTGCTGAAACTTCTGACATCGGTTCTACTTCTAGAACTTTTTTCTCTTTTCCAATACTATTTCTAATTTCTTTTTGCCAAGCTTCAATTTTTGCAATTTCTATTTCTGCTTTTGAAAGTCCGCTTGCTATAACAGCTTCTGGTATTTGATACGCTACGGCTTCAATCATATTTATTTTCTTATCCTTTCCGCATACAATCAAATCATATTCAAAACCTTCTCCGCGACTCTTTTGTGAAGGGTTGAAGATAAATTCACCACCTCTCTCTATTAAACGAACAGCTCCGATGGGTCCATTCCAAGGAATATCAGAAACATGAAGCGCTAAAGATGCACCATTCACCGCCAAGATTCCTGGATCAATACTGTCATCCATCGCCAGCACAGTCGCGATGATCTGCACTCCGTATTCCATTTGTTGATTAAAAAGCGGTCGAAGAGTTCTGTCGATAACACGCCCAGCGAGTATCGCCTCATCTGTTGGTTTACCTTCTCGTTTCATAAATCGTCCTCCGCCGATTTTTCCGGAAGCATAAAACTTTTCGATATAGTCAACCGTTAAATTAAACCAGTCTGTCTGGCTTTTGTCTTTTGACATCACTGCTGTCACCAAAACTTTCGTTTCACCACATGACATAACTACCGCTGCGTTCGCCTGATCTACTAGATCAGAAAAAGTCGCTGTTATTGTTTTACCTCCGATTTCTACCGCATATTCTTTTTTTGTCATCATTGTATTTGGCTTATTTTCGAGCCTTAGGATTGAAACGTTCTGTTTCAACTCTACTCGCCCGAAAACAAACGGTTATTTCTAATAGTTAAATTTTACTCGATTTTAGACAAAAAGAAAGACTTAAAAACCACCCTCTCGGGTGGCTTTTGTTACATCTTATTTATCATCTTTTGGGACAGCACGAGTTATCGTTACGTTTCCTTTATCAGATTGATGATGTTTTTGCTTTTTCTTGTTTTGTTTTCGTGGTCGAAATCCAATCAAATACTTTTCTGGATGTTTAGATAGATCCATAAAATCATCACAGGCTTCAACCAATCTTTGAGAAGATGATTGACCGAAAGATGCGACTTCTACTTGAATACCTGAATGGATTTGTAAATATTCAACAAGAGGTACAAAGTCTCCGTCTCCAGAGATGATTATCACCGCATCAAGTTTCGGTGCCATCGTGATCGCATCGACCGCAAGGCCGACGTCCCAGTCACCCTTCTTCGCTCCGCCGAAAAAGACTTGTAAGTCTTTTGTCTTTGTTTCTATTCCATTTTTGTGAAGCGCGTCAAAAAATCCTTGTTCGTCCCCTGCTTCAGAGGTAATCACATATGCGATAGATCTGATAAGTTTTCTTCCAGCCAGTGCATCACTGACTATTTCTGAAAAGTTTACTTTATGACCAAACAGATTTTTCGCTGAATGGTACAAGTTTTGTGTATCGATAAATACTCCTACTCTTTGTTCCTTGTGTTTAATTATCATAATATTTAAAATTAGTTGTTAATTTACTACCGTTGTTCTTTGTGTTTAATATTTTCAAGCGAGGATCATGTAAAAGATTTGCTTTTACAATGTCCGAGCGATGGAAATATATGAGTGAGCGCAGCGAGGCTCTTATTATCATTTTTAGCTTTTAGCTAATAGCTCTTTGCCATCAGCTTATTATTAAAATTGCCCAAATTATTAAAAAATATTTTATTCAGGTGGACGTTTCTGAATAACCTCCCTCTATATAGTATCACCCAAAAACAAAATCCCTCTTTTTAGGAAGGGATTTTGTTTATTAATCCCGACGCAAGGCCGGGATTAACTCCGACACAACGTCGGAGTTAACTGATTTTTAGATCAGAGACAATCTTGTCGTATGCAACTTTATCTTTTCTTTCAAGATATTTTAAGTGCTTTCGTCTCTTTGAAACCATCTTGATAAGCCCTCGTCTTGAGTGATTATCTTTTTTGTGAGTTTTCAAGTGAGAAGAAAGTTCTTTTATTCCTTCAGACAGCAAAGCAATTTGAACGTGAGAAGACCCTGTGTCTTTATCGTTCAATCCTGCTTTCTTGATTATCTTTTGTTTTTTCGCTGTTTTTAACATGGGTCGAATATTACTATATAAATTTTTATTTCGCAAGAGCTTCATCTATTATTTGATCGAGACCAAACATAAGACAAGGCTATTTTAAAAATCCCTTTATGAAAATGTTTTCTTACGAAACTACCTATATAATAGCATAGAATATAGTTATTTGTCAAGTGGTTATTTTATTTGTATTGACAAAATATATGTATGTGATATAATTAAAACAGAGACACACCACAACATGAACAATATCATAAACTCTTTCCTGATCTGCTATGCAATCGGGTACATGATATACATCCGCCCAGCTTGCCAGAAAAAAGGCATCAATAAGAAAACGGACACGATCTTTTACTTGAGCCTTGTGGCCTTGTCCACATACCGGTTCATGTCAGCCAGTTAACTTGGCGAACACTACACAACAACGAAGGTGCCCTCACTATAGGGCGCCTTTTTTCGTTTTAAATTTTTATTGTATCTTTTATTTTCCGACATATACGGTAAAATAGATCTAATGAATACAAGCTCTGCAAAAACACAATTTCTCGAATATCTAGAAATTGAAAAAGGTTTAAGTTTAAAGACTGTCGAAAACTATGACAGATACCTAACTCGTTTTTTTGAATTCGCTAATATAAAAGATGTTGGAAAAATCACTGAGGATAAATTACGCGAGTTTAGAATTCACTTAAATCGACAACTTGGTGTAAAAGTAAAAGGTCAATCTCAAGCAAATCTTAAAAAAAATACTCAAAACTATCACCTCATCGCTCTTCGAACATTTTTAAAATATATGATGAAACGCGGAGTCACGACGATGACTCCAGATAAAATAGAGTTAGCAAAAATATCTGCCCGAAGTTTAGATTTAATTTCAGGGGACGAGCTTAATAGACTTTTGAACTCGCCAGATGGAGACGCTCTATCTTCCCTTCGTGATCGAGCGATACTTGAACTTTTTTTCTCAACCGGACTTCGAGTTTCTGAGCTTGCAAGTTTGAACAAAGATCTCGATCTTTCAAAAGACGAATTTTCTATCCGAGGAAAAGGAGAAAAAGTTCGCGTTGTCTTTCTTTCTGAGTCTGCAAAAGAAGCAATACGCAAATACTTAAAAGCTAGGAAAGATTTTGGAGAAGCGATGTTCATTCAGTTTAGTAACAATAAGAGCGACAAAAAAGATATGCGACTCACTCCCCGTTCGATTGAACGACTGGTGAAAAAATATGCGATCAAAGCTGGAATTTCTAAAAAAGTTACACCGCACGTGATTCGCCACTCTTTCGCCACAGACTTACTTCAAAACGGTGCTGATATTCGAAGTGTACAGATGATGCTGGGACACGCAAACATCGCCACAACACAAATCTATACCCACGTTACTGACAGCCAATTAAAGGATATACATAAGAAATTCCATAGTAAAAAGAAGGATTAGTCCTTATTAAATGCGAAAACCCCAACTGAGGTTTTCGGTTGAGGTTAAAATGGTGTCACCAATTGTGCATGTGTGGGACATATTTCTTATCCATCCATTGGAAGGAATAGATGATGACACCAACTATCCCAACAAGTAGAGAAACGGCATATAGAATTGCGAGCATGTGAAGGTGGTTTTAGTGGTTAAACGAACGTGCCTATAGTATTTTATACACCTAAAAAATTAATTTTGCAATTTAAAATGTTAAAATATTTCTACGATGTCATACGAACATAATAAAAAATATTTCCAGATGGCCTATAAAACAGGATCGGACATTTGGACTAATAAAAATTACCGGGCAAAAGTTTTTGAATACATCTCTTACATACCAAAGGGTGGATTTGTTTTAGATCTCGGAACTGGTCGCGGTGTATGGCCATTTATTTTTGTTGATTTTGGATTTAAAACTATTGGTATCGATTATGTTGAAGAAATGATGAATGTAAATAATCAAGAAGTTAAATTTCGAGGACTTCAAGAAAAAATGAGATTCATTCATGGCGATGTTTTTAATATGACTTTTGAAGACAAGGCTTTTGATGTTGTGACAGATTTTGGATTAGTTCAACACCTATCGCCCAAAGACTTTGAAAAATACAGACAAGAAATAGATCGGGTTCTTAAACCAGGCGGACATATTTTAAATGTATCTTTTTCAAAAAATACAAAACAATTTTTAGATTTCCATCCAATAGATTCAACGACTGGAGAATTCCAAACTGAAGGTATTCACTACTACTTTTTTGATGATGGAGAAATCATGGATTTATATGGAGAGAATATGAGAGTAATAAATCAGGAACATATAACAATCCCAGAACACGATAGTGAGGTTTTCGTTATAACTCTTTTACAAAAAAACTCATAGAAAAGAAAAAGCCCCGCGTAACGGGGCTTTTCAAATGGTTTTCTAGCTACTCTAGAAAGTACTAGCAAGTAAGAGCATCGATCCCAGAGCTGTGCCAAGCATATACTTAGCCCCTTCGGTATCTAGCCAATCTCGTAGTGATTCCATCGTTTAGAAGGGATGGATTTGTAACCAGATCATGAACCCTGACACCAGAGGGAAAGCAAGGGGTGAACTCAGCATGAGCACTTTTATCAGACAGTGCTCGTTGGCAAAGAATAGGTTGTTCATAGTACTTGTTGGTTTGGTTAGTCTGTATACTTTATATCATATTTAAATGCATTTGTCAAGCTATACCCCACTTTTACAGCGCTTTGCTATACTATATATATGCGAATAATCTCATGGAACATCAATGGAATACGAGCAGGTGTTAAAAAAGGTGCTTTTGCTAATGCCCTTAAACTAAACCCAGACATTCTCTGTCTTCAGGAAACCAAAGCTGAAGTTTCCCAGCTTACGGCCGATGTACTGAATCCAAAAGGATACACATCTTTTTTCTCAAGTTCAAAAGTTAAAAAGGGTTACAGTGGTGTGGCAATATACACAAAAATAAAACCAGAAAAAGTTACATACGGAATCGATATGCCGGGAGACGACGATGAAGGACGAACAGTCGTCGCCCACTTTAAAGATTTTGTTTTGATCAACTGCTACTTCCCTAACGGCGGAGGCGGACCAGTTCGTTTGGCATACAAACTAGAATTTTACGACGCATTTTTAAAATTTATAAACAAACTCAAAAAATCTGGCAAACAAATTATTTTCACAGGAGATGTGAACACGGCACACACCGCTATCGACCTCGCTCGTCCAAAAGAAAATGAAAAAAATACTGGATTCCTTCCAGAAGAAAGGG
>CAZJZW010000001.1:0-6669 GCA_964550665.1 uncultured Candidatus Saccharibacteria bacterium | reverse complement strand
GAGAAAGAAATGTTGGTTGGCGAATAGACTACTTCTTCACTTCTCCGGGAGTCTTCCAAAAAATAAAAAGTTTTAAAACACATGCGGACTTTATCGGTTCTGATCATTGTCCAATCGAGATTAATTTATAGTAAATATGGAAATGGAAAATAAAAATCACAAATCAAAAACCCGCCTGAATGACAAAGTCGGGCAGGAACAAATTTTCAGCATTGTAAAAAGAATACAGAGCTTTGAAAATGCTTTTTATGGTTTAAAAATATTTCTCAAAACTACTCATAATTCTTGGATACAAATAATTCTTGGACTTATTACTGTTTGGCTTGGATTTGTTTTCGACATTTCACAAACCGAGTGGCTTTTCGTCATTCTTTCTATTGGTTTCGTATTAACGGCAGAAGCCTTCAATACTGCTCTTGAGTTCGATATAGATCTAACTTCTCCGGGATATCACGAGTTTGCAAAATACACAAAAGATGTTGCTGCAGGGGCAGTACTCATAGCTTCTCTCACCGCTTCTGTGATAGGACTTATGATTTTCCTACCAAAATTCCTCCTTGTGTTGTAGATTTCTAAACCTTGACAATATAGTATAAATATGCTATATTATCAAGGAACCCGAAACATCAACCAAATACTCAGCACTATGAACAAGAAGCCTATATTACCTTCCGGACACTTCGTTCCTCGTATCGAACGTATGCGTAATGGCATGATCGAACACAAGAATGAAGTATCCACAACGAACAATCTGCACAAGATGTTCACCGACCGAATGGTCACGACAATGAACAATGAGGGTGGAGAGGCCCGCAGGCTTCGAACAGCTTTCGCCGATTTCTTCATTCACGATGACAGTGGTGATGGGGCCTTGGCGATTCGTTGCTTGGAAAAAGCATGCGAAAAGATGTCGCTGGGAGATGACGACAGGCATAAATTCATGGGCATGCTCTGCAACGCCCTGTCCGACAGTCGCCACCCTGATGTTCAAAAAGCCATCAGCCGGATTAAGCCGTTTGGATGGATGAAACCTCAGGCGCCGATGAAGAAGGTTGCCTGATCAGCAAAAGACGATCCGAAGCCCGCCCCACCCGGCGGGCTTCTTTCTTTTATCCTTAAGAGAAGACGTTGACAAAAAAATATTATTCACTACTATCTATCTAAACATACATGTACTAATACAACATAAGATGGGACAGGTTATAAAGATCGGGATTTTCTACGACGGAGGATACTTCTCTAATGTTACTAACTATTACAAGTATACTCATGAGGCTAACAGTCACATTCAATTTAGTGGGCTTAATGAATATATAAGAAATGAAGTTTCAGCAAAAGAGAGTGTCTCTCTTGATCTCTGCAAGGTCATTGATGCGCATTACTTTCGTGGTAGATATACCGCAAAAGATGCAGACAAAAAACACCAGGATCAATTGTATTATGATCGATTCTTTGAAGACATCTTGATATACAACCGCATTCAACCCCATTACCTCCATGTAAAAGGTGTTGAGGGGAAGAAAAAAGAAAAAGGTGTTGATGTCTTGTTTGCACTTGAAACATTCGAGCTTTGTATGCTGAAGCGATACGATGTTGTAGTTATTGTCGCTGGTGATAGCGACTATATACCACTCATTCAAAAGCTCCACGCTCTTGGTACAAAGACAGTGCTTCTTGCGTGGAACTTTGAGTTCACTCACTCAGAAAGCGGAGAAAAACAATACACCAAGGCTAGTGAGTTTCTTTGCAAGGAGGTATCTTACTGCCTTAAGATGGATAAGGTAATCAATGATGGATTAAAAAGTGAGGGTGGTGTTGTACGAGAGATGTTTGCTCCAAAAAGCACGTCTGAAGATGGAGAATTTGAAAACGAAGAACAAGGAAACGAACCTCCTCCTGAAGAGTTTGAAGGAAATGGACGTTTCAACCCCACACGTCGTTACAGAGGTAAAATAAAAGAGCTTCGAAACAGCTACGGTTTCATCCATTACCCTTACAACAACCTATTCTTTCCTGCTTCAAAACTTGAACAAGGACTTCGATATGACGATCTTAAGGTAGATCAAGAACTTGAGTTCTATATTGAAAAAGGAAAGGAGGGTTATGTAGCAACAAAGATCACCCTGCCAGGCGAGCATGAAGGGTCTGTCCAAGATGAATAACACAGGGGTTTCGCGAAAGCGAAACCTTTTTTCTTTTGATTTCTTAATATAACTTATACTAGACAAAAGATATTTTTTCAGTATTATAAAAAAGAACCAGCTCTTTGAGCAAAACACCAAACACTATGAGGAAAGCAAAGCTAGTATTTTTCGCATGCAACAGCATGATGGCCTACCGACTCTGGAATATTCTTCTTATGAAGCCCGGAGAGAAAAAAGATGAAGCACTCCGCGCATTCATGAAAATACACCCTCCAAGGGTGTGGGGTGTTAGGATTTACAGGATCATCAATCGATACCTGAGTTGCAAAAGCACTGTTCTCTTCGAGGCAAAGATCGATGAGCTTGCTCGAACGCTCGAGGTGTTTAAGCTCGATGATTTGAACAACATCATCACTGGATGCAAAGCATTCGAACACAAGATGATGAAATTCCGAAAGTCTCACAATGGAAATTTTGTCTTTGGGGAGACAGACAGGATTCGCATTTTGTGCGACAAGCTTGAGGAGATCTATGGACGATTCCGGCCACTCATAGCCGTTGCTGCGTAATCGAACCAATACATCAAAGCCCCGGCCGAAAGGCCGGGGCTTTTTTCTTTTTTATTTCACCTTGTAACTTTTTCTTATTTTTGATACTTCCGCATCTTCAGCGTCATCTTTCGCATCCTTCCCTGCTTCGCCTAGTTCTTGTAATTTTTCTGTCGGTAAATCAAAAAGTTCTTTTGATTTTTTTTCTAAATATTCTTCTGTGTTTTTTGTTGGATCATCTAAGACTTCTTCAAGGAGTGCATGAAGAACCCAGCCCATTTCTTTTCCTGGTTTGTATCCCATCTCGACAAACCGGTCGCCACTGATTTTAAGCATTGCCACAGAAACTGGATCGCGCATCACCTCCTCTATCATCGATTCATATTTTCGAAGTCTATACGGCTCTTCTTTTGGTCGACCCATCCCGATACGGTCACAGATTCTAAGATCAACTAAATCCCAGACGTTCTCCTTCCCTACTTTTGCCACGAGTCTTCTGACTGCTGAGTGAGTGATGGCGTCTGGGTCAGCAAAAAACATATGGTGTCGTACAAGTTTTGTTATTTTTTCTGTCATCTCATTTGAAAGTCGTAGTCTTTCACAAATCTTTTTTGTCATCTTCGCACCGACAACTTCGTGACCGTAAAAGGTATAGTCATTTTTTTCTTGAACCCATTCACGTGTTGCAGGTTTACCAATATCATGAAGAAGTCCAGCAAGCCTTATATGAAGCGGCCATTCTTTATCAGCGGCGTGTTGCATCGTTCGAAGATTGTGTTCCCAAACATCATAGATATGACTTCCATTTTGCTTCACTCCAATACCAATTTCAAGTTCAGGTACGATGAATTTTAATATTCCGAGTTTTTCAGAAAGAATAATTCCTGTCATCGGCTCGGAAGACATGAGCATTTTTAAAAATTCATCACGAATACGTTCGGCAGAAATGTTTCCTAGTAAGTCTACATTATCAACCATCGAGACCATTGTTTCATGAGAAATAGCAAAACCGTGCTGTGAAGCAAATCGAACTGCTCGTAAAATTCGCAAAGCATCTTCTTTCAACCTTTCATCTGGATTCCCTACTGCAATAATCATCTTGTCTTTTATTGCTTGTGTGCCGTCATACAAATCAACCACCTCTTCTTTTGAAACAGAGTACGCGATAGCGTTCATGGTGAAATCTCTTCTTTTTAAATCGTCTTCAATTTTTTGGCTAAATTGAACACTGTCAGGATGTCTATTGTTTGAATAAGTTCCCTCTATTCTGTATGGAGTAACTTCTACAACTTTTAGTGTTTCGTCTTCAGATTCTTCATTTTTAACACCGACAGTACCAAAATCATTTTCATAGAACGATTCTGGGAAAATAGACTGAATTTGTTCCGGTGTTGCATTTGTTGTAATGTCCCAATCTTTAGGCGTCTTCCCTATTAAAAGATCTCGGACACAACCACCCACAATAAAAGCTTCGAAATTTTCACTTTCTAGTTTTTCGGTAATTTTTCTAACTTCTTCTGGAACTTTGAAACTTTGTTTCATAAGAAACATTTTATAGTAATTCCCTTCTTTTCGCTATTTGTGAAACGGTAAAATCGTGTATAATGACAAAATCCTGCACCCGTGGTGAAATGGATATCACAACGGTCTTCGGAACCGTTATTGCAGGTTCGAGTCCTGCCGGGTGCACAAGAAACAAAGAAATTAAATGTGTCAACTTTTAATTTCTATTGTTTTTTGCGTCTGACAGGACAAGAAAGACGGAGGCGGTATACAGGCGAGCCTTGCGAGACTTGTCGCCGAGTCCGGGTCGAAGGTTCTTAGATTTTTTCGAGTTTACGAGAAAAAAGCTTAGAAACCTGTGACCGAGTCCTGCCGGGTGCACAAATAGATATTTAAAACAAAAACCTCTTTTAAGAGGTTTTTGTTTTTCTGTGCGGCTAGGGAGAATCGAACTCCCGACTCATCCTTGGCAAGGACGTATTTTACCACTAAACCATAGCCGCTCGGTGGTTCAGTTCACATAGAATAGCAATTTTACAATATAAAAACAAGAAACTGCTAAATCACAGTACCCGCCTTAATAGATTTTAAATTGTCTTTTATAATTCTTTTGTGTCCTTTATAAAGGACATCTGTTATTTATTCACAAATGTCTTTGTGTTTTTCAATTGTGAGTTTGTTGATAAATAAGGGTGTTTTGCCAAAGTACTGTGGATAACCCTGTTGGTATTGTTGGTAACTTACTTGTTTTTGTCCGTTTTGTTATAAAAAGTTTGTAAACAATTTATAAAAACGTTGATAAATAAGGGTTTTATGTGTATTTATATGATTAATATCTAAAATCGTTTCACGTGAAACATATATAAGTGTTTCATCTGAAAGACTTATATAATTAAATACGGCTTTATGTAGTAAAATATAGGAATAAACGTTTCACCTGAAACAATATGAAAAAATTTACATCAAAAACACAACAAACGGGGGAGATTGGGGAGGATCTAGCCTGTAAGAAGCTAACAAAGCTTGGTTTTAAGGTTTTAGAGAGAAACTACACTAAACAAGGTGGGGAAATAGACATTGTGGCTAAAAAGGATAAAAACCTACACTTTATTGAGGTTAAAAGTGTTTCATGTGAAATATCTGTTAAAAAGACTGGTGAAAATGTTACATATGAAACAAATAGCACATATAGACCAGAGGAAAACCTTAATATTCATAAATTCTCCAAAATAGCCAGAACTATTGAAATATACCTTTTGGAGAACAATGTTTCAGGTGAAACACCGTGGCAAATAGATTTAGCCTGTGTTTATATAGATCTTCATAAAAAGGTAGGGAAGGTTGAGATCTTGGAAAATATAATCATTTAGTCACAGCTAGTAGTTGACGTACTCAATATTTAGGACTATATTATTACCTTGTAACGTTCATTCATTTCAAAACCACAAGAAAATGGAGAGGAAGGACCTGGAGGCAGTAGCTGCAGAGATAGGTGTACCTATCGTGGTGGCCAATGACGACAACGTGGTTAAAAAAGAATAAGCGCGGGAGCGCATATAAAGAGGTGTACCGAATCGGTACACCTCTTTATCATTTGCTAGATATTTTTGACAAAGTTCTTATTTTGTTTAAACTACAATCAAACGTTCCACATGAAACACCACATAGCTATCTTGGGCGCACCTGACTTAATAGGCTGTATTATTCTTTCTGAAACATTAAAGGATCTAACTAGGGGAATAATCGTAGTCGAACGTACTCGACCAGCAGAGCCAAGGAATCTTGATGAGATTATCCTTCAAAGAGTTCGAATGGAGCCACTAAATCTGGTTCATCGTATTGAAGTCCCTTTTGTTGCTAAGCCAACTAAGAAGGTTTGGCCACAAGATCATCTCACCTGGAAGAAACAACGCAGGATAGGTCATGTAAAACATGGAAGTAGGAAGTACTTTAAGAGGCCGTTCTGACGGCCTCTTTTTTATTGTTTTAAATATAAAGTATGGTAATATAGCTTTTGTTACTACACGGGGTGTGCAAGTTTTAAATATTAGAACGGCTAACATTCTTAGTAGAAAAAGTGAGATATTACATGGATCATTATGTCCAAAGTCGGGGTGTGCAGGTTTTGGCAACAGAACGGCTAACGTTCTCGTGTGGGGAAAACAAGTTTTTGTACATTGTATTATTTGTCGGGGTGTGGTGTAACGGCTAACATTCTCGTTTTGGGTACGAGCGACTCCGGGTTCGAATCCCGGCACCCCGACAAATAATAGAATGGAACTTGTTTTCGGAAATCTATTTTAGATTTCCAGGCCCGGAGGGGAGCGACTCCGGGTTCGAATCCCGGCACCCCGACCTTGGACATAATAAGAGGGAATTGAGAATATTTTAAATATTTGATATCCTTGTTGTAAATAAGTTGCGGGATTAGTTTATCGGTAAAACAACAGTTTTCCAAACTGTGGTGAGGAGTT